>JAFQOI010000048.1 GCA_017403285.1 bacterium | reverse complement strand
TAATAGCACTCGATAATCTAACAGTATAATCTCTGACAGTAAGTATAATTCTTTTCGATAAAGACATTTTTCAACCCTCCTTTTGGTTGATTTTTTCCAATTATTAGGCGATTTTTACTTATTTTTTTCCAATTATTAGGAGATTTTACAGAATAAAATGACGATTTTATAAATCAGTTATTTTCTTTTCTTCAACCTGTTTAATTCCATCCTCATTAAAATATTTACTTAATTCTTCATCATCATCAACATCTTTGTAAATACTAACCATTTCTAAGGATTGCCAACCCGTTAAAGTTTTAATAATTGCGTCTGGTAATCCTTGTTGTGATAAGCTAGTTGTCCAAAAATGCCTACAACTATGCCAGTAAAAATCTTCATCCAATAACTTAGTAAAATATTGTGCATAATAATTTAATTGTGATTCTTTTGCTTTCTCATAAACGCCATCATTCTTTTTAACAAATAAATATTCGTTATTAATTCCTAATCTCTTTCTCTCATTCACCCATAAATCAAAATACGGTTTGAATTGTTTTGCCAATACGTATTTCTCTAACATTTTACCTTTTGTTCTGATTTTCTCTGGTGTTTTGTATAACGAACCACCAAATTTTAAATTCTCATCTTTAAAATAATTAACCTTAAACTCCAACAATTCTGCTTTTCTACTTCCGCTATAAACAGCCAAAGCCAATGCACAAGCTTGTTGGTATTTTTTATTTTCAACTAATTGATCTAATAAATTCTGAATATCTACATCTTGTAAAATCGTTTTTTCTCTAACTGCTTCTTTAATTGGTTTTTTTACTTTGTTACATATATTTCTAAAATTTTTAAATTCGGGATAATCATCGTCTTCTGCTAAAACATTTTCACAATAATTAGCTAAAGAACTTATGACACTTTTCAATCTTGAATATCTATTTATGCTCATTCCTTTTTCAAGTAATTCTGCTTGAAATTTGATCATATCTATGGCTTTTAATTGATTAAACGTTTTTGCTTGTCCTTTAAATTTACAGTTTTCTTCAAACCATGAAAACCATATTCTTAAATCTGATTCATAATTTTTTAAAGTTTTTTTACTTTTACCTTCTGCACGTAAATAGTCCATGAATTGTTCGATTAACCATTCATGGACTATATCTTTTTTATCCGCCTTTATATACCTTTCAGTTTTTCTTGCCATATTTATCACCTAAATAATTAAACCTAATAAGGCAGTAATAATTACTGCACCAACAGTACGGATTAACCATTTTACATTATCTTCATGCTTTGTTTTTTCCGCTTGTCTACTTTCTTTTAACTCTCTTAATATTTGAGTTTGATTTTCACTAACCACCTTTAATTCTGCAACAACAATACGTAAATCTTGAATAAGTGAGTTTGTTTCGTTTATATTATCTCTAACTTTTTTTAAATGTGACTCTGTTATATCTTGATTGTGTTCTAATTCTTCAACTTTAACTTCTAATTTCGAAATTCTTTCGTGTACTTCCATTAAACCCATTCCTTTCTTTATAAAACTAAAAAGAGGAACGATTTTAACTTCATTCCTCCTCTTTTTTCTTACTCAATAATTCAATTTTTGTTCTTAAAACAATGTTGTCTAAATTTAGTTGTGCTACTTGATTATTTAATGCGTCAATAATCATCAATAATTCTTCTTTTTCCATATCCATATTTAACACCTACTCTTTTAAACTTTTAATTTGTTGTTTTAAATCTTCAATTTCTTTTTCTAATTTTTCTCTTAGTTCAATTTCATGTTGTAATGCTCCATGAATGGCGGTACTATAAGCATAATTATCAATACTATAAATATGTTCACCTGTTGGTTTACCTTCTTCATCTTCTAATTCATCTTTAATTAAGATATATTTTGCCAATTCATTATCTTCAATCTCTTGTGCTACAAATCCCATATGTAGGTTCATATCTTCTTGACTAGATTGTTGTAATTCATCTGAAATTTCAGTAGTATCTACATATTTATCAATACGTTTATTCAATGTAGAATATCCATAAAGGTTCATGTCTTTAATTAAATCATAGCATGTTTGACTATTAACATCTTCAAGGATATATTTATATCTACCATCTGAGGGCTGAATTGTACCATTTGTAGCATATACTGATTTAAAGTGATAATTACTTGAACCTATGTTTACTGTGTTATCTGTATGAGTTAAAAAATAGTTTGGACTAAATGAAAATCTTCTGTAACCATCTGCATATGTGTCATTACTTGTATCTGAAACTTTTCCTATTTCAATCGTAACAGTTGGGTCTGTTGCACCAATCAAAGAACAACCAATTTTACCTAAATAATTTCCTACGCCATCTTTTGTTCGTTTAAAAGTAACACCTCGGTAAGAATCCGTATATTCTCCTGTTTTTAAAGTACCTGTAATTGTTTGATTACCATTAGATGTAAGTACATTGTTTCCTTTCCATGTTATACCACCATCATCTTTTAATCTTAGCCAATTACCATTTGCATTTGCTATATAAGTACAAGCATTGTCTGTACTATAACCTATTTTACAATTTCCACCATTTACATTAAAAATACTTGCACTAGTGTATAATTGATTACCACTTGAAGTTAATCTAACAGAATAATCACTTGTATCACCGTCTGATTCATGGAAGTCAATGTATTTACCTACTTCCATTACACCGTCACTACTTACCGTTGCGGTAATACCCCAACGATTACCCGAACTACTATATGTACCTGTTAAAATTGTAGCATCTGAATATGACAAAGTTCCATTATCTTTAAGTTGTAGATATTTACCACTAGCCGAATTGTGTAAATATACGTCACTAGAACCCGTACCTACAATTGCATTTTTACTATTTCCATTTGCAATAAATCTAGTACTATATGTATCACCATTTATATCTAATTTACCACGTTCATAGATTTTACCAATACCTACGCCATTTTGTTCTAAATTTAATAACGCATTAATTGTTGATAAAGCACAAATTGAAGATGTACTACCAAATGAGTCCGTAACCGTAAATCTAATATTATAAGAAGTGGTTGTTGCCCAATCACTACCTCCGTCATAAAGATAATTTGTTGATTTATAATTAGCTAGTGTTCCACTTTTCCAACCAGATGACCATGTTGTGTCACTTACTTTTTTCCATTCAATTTTAAATGTATGTGTATTTGTATTTGCACTATTAGGGTTACTTACATTCCATGTTAATTTTAATTTTGCATATGTTCCACTTGAATTCGCAGTGCCATCAGAATTACAACGATATGCACTAATTGAACAAGTTGGTGATGAATAGGCATAAACTGTAAAAGATACAGAAGCGGTATTTGTACGACCACGACTATCTTTAACTGTAACCGTAATCGTATAACTACCTGCGGATAAAGTTCCTGTTGTTTTACTTGAACCAGTTCCACTTAATCCTGCTCCACTATATGAATAAGAAGAAATTGTCGAACTATATGAGCCTGTACCAGTAGGTGTTACTTTTACCGTTGATTTCCCTGCTATACTTAAACCACTTAATGTATTATTATACGTTGTTGCTAATGTTACTGTTGGTTTAACACTAGATGGTACTGTTAATGTAAATGTTTTTGATGCACTACCGATAGAAGTATCACCATTATAAGTCGTCACTTTTACAGTACAAGTACCACTTGTTGCGTTTGGAATTTTACTTGCTAATGAGATAGGAGGTGTAAATGATACACTTGTTGAGGTTGTTTTTGTATGAGTGGTTGTTGTGGTATCACCAAATGTATATTGAATAGTATGAGTAAACGAACTACTTGCTCTTGAAATAGTTACAGTTTGTGAAGCACCCATATCCATAGATGATTTACTTAAAGTAAATGAAGAAGTTCGTGGAATTGTATTTAATGTAATTGTACCACTACCACTACCTTTTTTAGTTGTATAAGTTCCTATGGATGTCAAACCATTTGAATATGAAAATGAAATTGTTGTTGAACAAGTACCACTTGAAGTGTGAGTAACTGTCCATGTTTTAGTACCTAATAAAACTTTTGTACTACCAACAACCACATCTTTGTCATCTGTAACTTGCGTTCCGTTAATCCACACATTCCAGTAGGAAGAGTCTGTACTCCATCCTGATGGTGCTTTTAAGTATACTTTAGCTGTAATCGTTGAAGTATTGTTAACTATGTTCTGTGTTGCTGACCATTCAACAGTGAGTGAGTAATTACTGTTATCTGCGTTACCTTGAATTGTGCCAGATAAAGCCATATCAAATCACCTCTTTTTCTTTAGCGTATTTCCAAATGTAACCACCAGCTGTTTTTCTTTTACCTTGACAGCACATTGAAATTGCACTGTGATGAATTTTTAACTCATCTTCCACTTGTTTTATGCTATTCCACACTTTAATTAAGTTATTATTTTTATCATATTGAATCACACGTTTTATACTAGGATGACCGTATTTTTCGTGGTATTTTTTTACTTTTTTACTTTGTTTACATTTCCATTCTTCCGTATGATGCTTTCCGTAAAATGGGTTTTTTTCACCACTTCTTTGTTCTATAAATTTTTCCTTTTCTTCGTTGGAAATATTTTGCCATCTTTCTTTATGTGTTTCACTCATTTTTTGTTTTGTTTCTTCATTATGTTTCTCATATATTCTACTGGCACTAGCTTCACTTAAATGTTTTCTATGTTCATCTGTAAATACTCTACCTTTTAATCCTTCGCTTGTTTTTCTTGAATGTTCTTGACGTTGTTCATCTGTCATACCTTCTAAAGTATTACCGCCATTTCCACCTTCGGCTATATTATAACCTTTTCCATTTCTACAATAAGAGTCATATTCGGTAATATAAAATTTTTCTAATTGATTTAATCGTAAATTATCTTCAACATCTTCCTCTAAAAAAACAATACTAAAATTTTCTTCTCCATATTTTTTTAATGCTCTATCTATAATTAAATCTCCTTTTAGATGTTGTTCATGTCTTTTAATAAAATCTTTCGCTTTTCCAATATATACTTTTTTGTTAATTTTATTTACATACATATAAATACAATTAAAATGATTTTCCACCGTATATCAACTCCTATCGTAAATTCATTCTTTATATATTATATGTAATTTATATAAAAATGTGATACTCCTATTCATAAATAAACATAATACCACCGATACCCGATGGTTTAATAACAATTTTTCCAATTTTCATTTGATTTGTAACTTCTGCATTTGTAATATAAAGTTGTTTATCTGTAACTTGAGCAACTATTTCATTGTTGTCCATAAAATCTAATGAATCATTATCTAACTTAACTGTTTTTGTTGCATTTGCCGTTGATTTAATTGTCATACCATCTGTACTGAAAATAAAATGTGTAGATAATTCATCAACTTTATCACCAATACTTGTAATTTTTGAAGTGGTAATATTATAACTATCCGCTAATTGTGTTACTTGTGTTTTTGTTTCTTTTGTTATTCCTGTTAAAGCATTTGATATTGCTTGTGCTAATTGTTCTGCGATTGAATAAAAAATATTAAATTTATCTAATACATTACTTAATCCTGATTCACTTGCAGTCGTAATTGAATTTTCCAATGATGATATTACAGTTGTTAGATTATTTTTTGCAGTAGTTAACTCTGTTGGCAAATTATCAAATGAGGTATCACCTAATGCAGAATACATAGAATTTAATTTATCATATACTGCAATAGCGTCATTGTATTCTGAAATTAATTTTTTCTTCATAGCAGACGTAATTGAATCTGAACCCGTATTATCCGATACG
>JAFQOI010000047.1 GCA_017403285.1 bacterium | reverse complement strand
TTTTAAAGAGAAACGCTTGTTTTCCAAAAAATTAAGAACTAAAGATTTTCTTTTTGATACTCAAATTTTTGACTTTAATTATATCTATGACAAGGCGCCATATACATATAGGAATATTTTTGGAATAAAAGATAAAAGTAACATAATCAAGTATGAATACAATAAGTTTCACAGAAAATTTATGCTGAAAATTATGCAAATTTTGTATACAGAAGAAGGAATATATTACTTTAAATATAGAAAATTGATTTGGCGTTTGAAAAAACGAGCAAAACTTTGTGATGTGTGGTATGAAAATGATAGAATTTATTTTGTTTTACTGAGTTTTATAAAGTTTAGTTTTAAGTTTGAATATTCTAAGTTGGAGAGAAGTTTCAAATGAAAAAACCGGAAATATCAGTTATAGTGCCAGTTTATAATGTTGAAAAATATTTAAAACAATGTCTTGATAGTATTCTTAACCAGACATTTTCTAACATTGAAATTATTTGCGTGAATGATGGAACAAAAGATAGTTCTCGTAAAATTTTAGAAGAATACAGAAAAAAAGATTTTAGAATAAAAATTGTCGATAAAAAAAATGGAGGCTTGTCTTCTGCTAGAAATGCAGGGTTAAAAGTTGCGCAAGGTGAGTTTATTAGTTTTATAGATTCTGATGACTGGGTTGAGCATAATATGCTTGAAAAACTCTACAACAGTATAACTACACTTGACACTGATATTACAATTTGTGCTGTTCACCAAATTGATGAGCAAACGCAGAAAGTTGATGACTCAAATCCATATTATACTTTAGGCTATTTTGATGAAACATTTGATAATAAAGTATTTTCATATAAAGATGTAAGACCATTTGTTATGGATGTTTGCGTTATGGCTTGGAATAAACTATATCGTAGAAGTTTAATAGATAGTTGCAATGCTGAATTTCCTGATGGAAAAATTTTTGAAGATGGACCATTCTTTTTCTCTTTGTTTTTTAAAACAGAAAGAGTTTCTATAGTTAGAGATTTCTTATACTTCTATAGAATAAATAGAGCTGGTTCTATTGTGCAAAAAGCAGGAAAAAAATTCCTCGATATTATTGATGTTGCAGAACTTATGTTTGATAAAGTAAAAGAACTTGAAAATGAACCATTAATTCAAGAAAATTTTTGCAAAAAAAAGGTAGAAGATTTTATTTCAAGATTTGAAAATTTGGATTCTAAATATAAAAGACAATTTGCGCAAAAACTTAAAAGACATAGTTCTTTGATAGATGAAAAGTACTATACTCCTGATATGTTAAAGGGCGGATTTTTGTATAATTACATCTTATTTCAAGGTTTAAAAACAGGAAGTCTTTGGAAATATCGTCAAATAAAATATAGGATGAAAATAATGTATAAATTTATGGAAATTCTATATAAAGAAGAAGGTGTTTATTTCTTTAAATATAAAAAATATATAAGAAGATTTAAAAAGCGTCCTAATATTTTTGATATTTACTATTATAATGATAGAATTTA
This sequence comes from bacterium, assembly GCA_017403285.1. Lineage (GTDB taxonomy): Bacteria > Cyanobacteriota > Vampirovibrionia > Gastranaerophilales > Gastranaerophilaceae > Avigastranaerophilus. The sequence goes on along the minus strand of JAFQOI010000047.1, from coordinate 86,099 downwards.
TGTATCAATTTTAAAGAAAATTAAATTTAATTTTAATTTTAACTTCTCGGAATTGGAGAAATTTCACGAAGATGACTAAGATATCAGTAATAATACCTTATCAAAACGTAGAAAATTATATTGAAGACTGTCTTAATTCTGTAATTGGACAAACACTTGCTGATATAGAAATTATTTGTATAAATGATTCTTCTTCTGATAAATCTCAAGAGATTGTTCAGCGCTTTGCTTCTCAAGATTCAAGAATAAAAATGCTCAATACAGAAAAACCATCAGGGCAAGGGTATGCTAGAAATTTGGCACTTGATGTAGCGCAAGGCGAATATATTGGATTTGTTGATTCTGATGATTGGATTAATACTGATATGTTTGAAAAAATGTATCAAAAAGCGAAGTATCACGATTCTGATATAACAATGTGTGGGGCAAATGTTTTTGATGACACATTAAATGAAACAGTGCCAGATGAATATTATTCTTTAATCCCACTTAAAAAGTACGGAGAAAATGTTTTCAGTGCTGTTGATACCAAAGATGAAATTTTAAATATCAATGTTGTATTGTGGAATAAAATTTATAAAAAATCTTTTTTAGATACTACGCAAGAACGTTTTCCTAATGGATATATATACGAAGATTTACCGTTTTTCTTTGGTACGTATTTAAAGGCGCAAAGAATTAATATTGTTTGGGAAAATCTCTATAATTATAGAATAAATCGTCGTTTCTCAAATTTATCTACGATGCAAAATACAGATAAAAAAGTTTATGACAGAATTCCCATGGTTTCTTTGACTTATGAAAAACTCAAGCAGGCACCATTTTATAAAGAAAAAGAAATTGATATTTTGAGTTGGATAATTGATGATATTTTTCATCGTTATACTGTTCTTGAGGAGAAATATTATAAAGAATATTTTTATGATATGAAAAAGCTTTTCCAAAGTTTTGCTTTGCAAGGAGATGATATATATAAACTTGCTACTTGCTACTGTTTTGAAGAATATTGCAGCATCATAAAAGATAATTATTTCGATTTTTGGAAATTTTTAATAGAGAAATATAAATTAGCAAATAAAAAAGTAAAATTGGCCCAACATGAGCGCAATGAAAGTATTAAATCTATAAATAAGTTCTGGAAAGAATATAAAGAAAAACAAGACAAAGAGAGAGAAGAAATAATTGTTAGTTGGATGAAAAAATATGATTCTGATATGAAGGAACAATATGGAAAATATGTTGCTCTTGAATATGACCTTAAGAAATGGCAAGCAAAATCACTCAGAGAATGTGAAGAAAAAATCACGGCTAATTATAAGTGGTTGTTGGAAGATAGAGAAATGCGCTTTAAACAAGCGTTAATAAAACAAAAAGAATATTATGAAAATAATTTTTTATTGGTTAAAATAAATATAAAATTGAAGAAGAAATTTAACCAGTTAGTAAACAAAATAAAAAAATTTTTAAAAATGAACTAGGATAAAGATGACAGACGATAAATTTTTACAAATGGAAAAGCAGTATCAAGATTCTTTGAATTCTCAAAAAAGATATTATGAGAGTCAACTTGAATTATTAAAGTCTAAATTGGAATATGAAAAAGAAAAAATTAAAATTGAGGCTGAAAATAATGCTTGTTCAAAAATAAAGGAAGTTGAACGTTTGTTTAATGTGAAAAATGTTAAAGATTTAGAAAATCAAAAAAAATATTTTTTACATGAATTAGAGTCTCAAAGAAATTGGTATGAACAAGAGATTATAAGACGCTGTAAAGAAACAGAGGCTTGGCATTTAAATCATTTTGATGAAGAAATGCAAAAACTTAAGAATTGTTATGAAGAAAGACTTAAAGCATCCGAAGAAAAATATAAATTGATGGAAGAAAATCTTTGTAATCATATACAAGAACAGCAAGAATTTTTTGAAAAAGAACTAACGCTTATCAATTCATTGAAAAGAATAAAAAGAAAATTATCGTTAAAAAAAAAGAAAAAAAAAGAAACAGTTTATAATCCCGTAGATGCTAGTTATACCATTAACAATCCAAAGGTATCTGTAATTTTGCCTATTTACAATGTGGGAAAATATTTAAGACAATCATTGGATAGTTTGATTAACCAAACACTTAAAGAAATAGAAATTATTTGTGTTGATGATGGTTCAACAGATGATAGTTATGATATTTTGGAAGAGTATAAGGAAAAAGATTCTAGAATAATCGTTATACATAAAGAAAACAAAGGTACTGGTGCTGCAAGAAATGATGGATTGAGACTTGCAAAAGGAGAATGCATTGGCTTTGTTGATCCCGATGATTGGGTGAAACCGGAAATGTATGAAAGATTGTATTCTTTGATAAAAGAAAAAAATCTAGATATTGCAATGTGTATGCCAGATGGTTTTGATGAAAAGAATCGGGTAAATGCACCATTTCCTTATTTCATTGATGATAATTTTGATATTATTCCAGATGACAAAATATTTAACTGGAGAGATATATCTCCATTTAAATATCCAATGTGTGTATGGAACAAGCTTTATACAAAAGAATTATTTGATAAAAATAATATAGATTTTGCGCAAGGACTTGATTTTGAAGATCATAAAGTGATTTTTGGAGCACTTCTTGCTGCTGAAAAAATATTCTTTGTTCGCGAGAAGTTATATGTATATAGGTATAATCGTGAAGGCTCTGTTTTAACAGACAATAATAGAAGACTTATTGACCATATAGAAATTTTTAATATTGTTGAAGATATATTGAAAAAAACAGATACTCAAACTTTATTAAGAGAAGACTTTTTGACATATAAAGTACATAATCTTCTTTACTATTACAGCATGATAAAGGATGAATTTAAGTCCGAATATTATGAACAGATGAAAAAATCATTGCAAGATACAAATCTTTCAGAGGAAGAATATAAGTTTCTTTCGGAAAAATATCCTGAATTAAAGAATATTTGATAGAAAATCATCTGTTTGTACGGGAAAAAAAATACGCTTCAAGTTTATAATTATGTTAGGGAAAATGTAATTATGGATATTTCAAGCAGTTTAAATCAGCCTGTTGGGTTTTACACAAAAAGTACGGGAAATACTATAAATACAGCGCTTTCAAGTGAAGGCCAATCTGTAGTAAGTAACGTTTTTTCTGCTGAAATAAATGAACAAATTATTAAAAGGAAGAATATAAAACAAGATAAAAGAATAAGAAAAAGTAAACGACTTAACACTATGGATAGTGATTATTTGCCTGATGAAGCAATTGATGAGGAAAGTTTGCTTTTTGAGAATGAAGAAAATATTTTTGTTTCGTACGATGAAAAAAAACCTGTAAATAGAATTAAAAAGGTATTTAAATACTTTTTTGAAAATATGCCTTTGCTAAATTATTTCTTTTTAAAAAAGAAAAAATTTAGAATAGAAAAAGCGGTTATGACATTACATGATATTTCTCGCAATGTTGATGAAATGTTGAATACAGCGGTTCCTTATGGCGAAGAAAATGTTTTGTATAGTAATATTGCTAGAAATCTGAATGAAGCGGCAACGATTATTGTTAACGCAAATAAAGATATGTAATATTAATGAATTTAATATCGCAAAAAATAAGATTTCTTAATTTGTACTTTTAGCCGACCTTTTTAACTTTACTATGTTCAAAATTTTGTTTGGTTGATATAAAAAATTCATGCAAAACATAAACATATATTAATTTTTCATGGTTTTTTTCTTTACTATTTTTGAGGTTTACAATACTATGTTAATAGTTAATTTGTCTATGAAGGCATGGCAAATACTGATAAAGTTAGGCGGACATAATACAAGCAATAGAAAAAGAGGTACGTAAGTGGAAAATTTTGTTCCTGATATATTTGGTAAGAAAGAAAATTCAAATAACGATTCAACAAGACCAACTGGTGGTACTCCAGCAGATATAAAAGTAATTGGTGTTGGCGGTGGCGGAGGAAACGCTGTTAATAGAATGATTAAAGCAGGACTTGCAGGTGTTGAGTTCTGGGCAATGAATACTGACGTACAAGTTCTTGAAATGTCTTTAGCAGAAAATAAAATAAGAATTGGTAGCAAGTTAACTAACGGACTTGGTGCTGGTGGAAACCCTGAGAAAGGTGAAAAATCTGCTGAAGAAACAAGAGATGAAATCGTAAATGCTATTGGTAAGGCAGATATGGTATTTGTTACAGCAGGTATGGGAGGCGGAACAGGTACTGGTGCTGCTCCTGTAGTTGCTAGAATTGCTAAAGAATTAGGTGCTTTGACTATTGGTGTTGTTACAAAACCTTTCAGCTTTGAAGGCAAAAAGAGAATGAATCAAGCACTTCAAGGTTTAGAAAAATTAAAAGAAACAGTTGATGCTTTAATTGTTATTCCAAACGACAAATTATTAGAAGTTGTTGACCGTAGAACAACAATGAGAGAAGCATTCCAAGTTGTTGACGAAGTTCTTTTAAGAGGTGTTCAAGGTATTTCTGATATTATTACTGTTCCTGGTATGATTAACGTTGACTTCGCTGATGTAAGAAGCGTAATGGAATCTTCTGGTTCTGCGTTAATGGGTATTGGTAGAGGCACTGGTGAAGGTAGAGCATTAGAAGCCGCTAAATCAGCAATTAACTCTCCATTGCTTGAAACATCCATCAATGGCGCATCTGGTATTATTATGAATGTTACTGGTGGTCCAGATATGACATTATACGAAGTTACAGATGCTGCTCAAGTTATTCATGATGCAGTTTCTGAAGATGCGACTGTTCACTTTGGTGCAGTTATTGATGATAGAATTCAAGGAGAAATTCAAATTACAGTTATTGCAACTGGTTTTGAATTGAAGAAAAATGAAGTTGATAAATTTAATCAACACGAAGATGAAAAATCATTGGGTGCGCTTGACTTATTTGGTTCAGGCATGAATTCAGGTGCTTCAACTCAAAAAATTTCAAAGGCAGCAAATGATTTTGCGAATAATATTCTTGATATTCCTGAGTTTTTGAAAAAGTAAGGATAAAAGATTTTAGAAAAAGAGAAGGTTTAATTAAACCTTCTCTTTTTTATTATTTTTTTACATCATATTAGTGTAATTTTAATTCATCAAATGTTCTTTGGTTTGCGACAATTGATGTAATTGGTGGATTTTTAAATATATAGTTTGCTGCTGCACGAATATCATCTGCTGTTAGTTTTTCTATTGCATTGTATAATTCAATACAGTAGTTTGTATCATAAACCGAATCTTTATTATCTGTAAAACTATAAACTTTTCCAGCATTTGATTCTAATCCATTTAAAATTTCTGTTTTTATTTTTGCTTTTACATCTTGGAGTTCTTTTTCAGATATGTTTTCTGTTTTTAATAAGTTTACATTTCTGTTAAATCCTTCAAGAGATTTTGTTATGTTTGCTGGTGAACCTTCTTTGGGATCTGGACTTTCCGTTGTTGTACCAATGTGCAAAGAAATGATACCAGTATCTTTTATTGAAAAATAGTTACTTCCTACGGAATAAGCAAGTTTTTGATTTTCCCTTAAGTCTTTAAATAATCTAGAAGACATTCCGCAACCTAAAATAGTATTTAGGGCGTTAATTTTTGCTATATCATTAATATTTTTAGTTTGTGGGAATGTATATGCTTGTGTTATTTCTGCTTGTGCTCTTTCATCTACTGTTGTTAAAATTTTTGCTTCTGTATTTGGCTTATAAACATAATGAGAGGAAGAATGGTCAAGTGTGTATGATTTGTAATTGCCCAATCCTTGTGATAATTCATTATGGAATATATCCTGTAGTTGTGGTTTTTGTACAACATCTGCGGCTAATGATGCATGAACTTTTGCGGTTGATAAAATATGTGAATATAATATTTGAATATCACTTAATGTTAAATTATCCAGTTCTTGTAATTGTTTTTCTTTGGATTCAAATAACTTTATTGATGGGAATAATTCTTGATATAATTTTTCTTTTTCTGAAACAGGTGCATATAAAATTTCTTCTTTGATTATCTTTTTCGCTTGTTCAAATTCTTCTTGTGTGAAGTTTGGATATAATAAAGATTCTTTTATGAGGGATAATGTATCTTGCATATTTTCATCGTTATAATTTGCGTTGATGCTTATTCCTTTTAATCCAGCGTAAAAATTAAGTTTAATATCGTTTTGAGTTTTTACATTATTGTAAGTATCATTATTTCTTATGAGACTTCCTCTATTAAGTAACCTATTAAGAACAGAAAATGTGCCAGATGGAACAAAATTTAATTCGTCAGTGGCAAAATCAATTGTTATAATAGATTTTGCAAATTCATTTCCAGGAATTATGGTTGTTTCAATATTGTTTGAAAGGCGATATTTTTTTACTCTTTCTGTTTCTTCAGTAATTACTTTTTGAGGAGATACTTTTGCTCCAAAAGAGATATTTGGGGCGGATTTTTGGCTTGTATTATAATTATTTTGAATTTGCTCTGGAGTTGTTGATTTCTCATGTGAAACACATATTGCAACTTTATTTAAATCTAAAAACTTTTTAGCAGTATTTGAAATGTCTTGCGGGGTAATGTTTTGGATATTTCTAGTTGTACTACCCCAAAAGTCATAGTTATTTTCTAATGCTGCATCACTTAATATGTTATTTAGATTCAAAGAACTCTCACTGATAGAATTTAATTCTTTTATTCGCTGTTTTTTTATAATTTCAAGTTCTTCTTGTGATGGAGGATTATTTGCTATATTTGTAATTTCTTCATATAGAGTTTTTAATGTGGATTCTATGTTTTCTTCAGTTGTATTTGCACTGCAAGTCAATACTCTTGCGCCATTTGGTTTGTTTTGAACTCTTTCTTGATTAAATTCCAAAATAACCCCATTTTTATCAAATTTTTTATAAAGATTTCTAGTCGGAGAAGATAATAATTCTATCAAGATTTCAAGTTTATCAATGTCTTCTTTTGTTGTACCATCTGGTATTGCAAATCCCATAACAATATCTGCAGATGTTGCATTTGGCATTATTATATCTTGTCTTTTAGGATTAGAATTATATTGTATTGGTTCATAATATCTGTTATTTATCTGAGAATAGTCGTTTTGCTTATTATAATATTTTGAAACAAGTGAAATAGTTTCATTAACATCGACATCGCCAGTTATTACCGTCACAGCATTATCTGGAGTGTACCAAGTGTTATAATAATCCATAACGGTTTCTCTTGTAAGTGCATTAATATTGTTTTTTGTTCCTGCAATAACAATATTTGATGTCGTTTGTATGTTGAATAAATCTTTTATTACTTTGTCTGTAATTATTTGTGTTGGAACATCTTCATACATATCGATTTCAGATTTAACAGGTTCTTTTTCCTTTTCCAATTGTTCTAATGGAAAAGTTGGGAATTGCGTTTGTTGAGAATTAAGTTTTATTGCTTCTTCTAATGAATTTTCATTTAAATGTTGTAATGTTAAGAAGTAATTTGTTATTGAGTAACTAGTATTAGCATTTGTTTGTCCGCCAAGTTGAGAAACAATTTGGCTATATTCTCTAGGCGCTAAATTTTTACTTCCATTAAAAAGATTGTGTTCGATAAAATGACTTATTCCTCTGATATTGTCGGGTTCATTGTTTGCACCAACATTGTAGGCAGTTTTTACCATGGTTGGACCTTTTTTAGGAGCAATAATAACCTTTTGACCATTTGCGAGTTTGAATACGCTAGCTCTTTCTTTTAGTCCTGGAATTTCCATTTCTCCGATTTTTGTATAGGAAATTGGCAAATTAGAATTAACCATTGATGTCCCAGAGGAGTGAATGGATGGCAAAATTGTAGCAGAAAATGTAACATCTTTGCCTGCTTTTGTAGAGTTTGTAGTCGGAAGATGCTGCTTTGTTGTTACAATTGGTGCTTGTATACTATTTTTTATTTCCATGTAAAAATTGTATCTTAATAATACATACATTATAAAAATGGTAAAGGATTTAAAGATTGTTATAAAAAAAACAGACATTTAAAAAAATTTACATAAAAAATATAGCAAAAAAATGAATGTCTGATATTATAATATGTAGAAGAAAAAACATGCGAAATATAACAAGTTTATATCCACAATATAAAATTAGCCAAGATAGAAGGCAACAAAATATCCCTGTAGCAGTAGAAAGACGTTCCGGCCGAGACAGAAGAAGCACAGACAGGGTTCAGCTTGATACTCAATTAACGCGAGATATTTTTCAGGTGAAAGAGCAAGTTGCAAAACTAGAAGCATTGTCGCCTAAATTTTTTGAAGCAAATGTTACAACAAAACCTCCTACTTTTGGGAGTATGAATAACCTAGCAAATGACCAACTTGTGAAACAGGCAAAGCCAGTTGATATTGCAGAAATAGAACGAAAACAAGAAGAGTTAAAAGATAGAGCTTCTTTGGCATTTCAAGTTGGTGTCATTGGTGGTGCGTTAGCATTTGGTGTGGCTATATCGTTTATGTCTAACATTAATATGGTTATAGCTTTAACTACGGCGGTATATATCGGAGGAAGAATTTTAAAAGCCCTTATTGCTAGAGAGTTACAAGACGATAATTCTAGCAAAAAGGTTAAATAGTTTCTTTTTTTGATATAACTTTATCTGTTTTATCTGCTAGATATGCTGAAATCATAGGAAGTATTACATAATATATTCCTGCAAAAATTAGGGTAGGTCTTATAATATTTATGCCAGCGATATATTTTTGCAATTTGGGATCGTTTTTATTTATTTCGGAAAATTTATCTATAAACTTTTTCGTTCCTTTTTGCACTGCTTTATCAACAGAATAGCCACCAATAATAGATAATCCAGTTGTGATTATATTATTGTAAATGAGTGTTTTTTTTCTTTCTTCTTTAATATTTTTGTTCTTTCTTATTCTATTTACAAATGATGCAGTTAGCAATACATCTGTAGAAATGGAGATATTTCTTGCAATATCAGAAGATTTATTTATATTCTTTTGAACAAAATTTTGGAAAAAGTTATTGTCTATAATTTTTCCAATTCCTTTTGCCGTAAGATTTGATAAGCCGCCTTTGAATGATGGTTGTTTACTTTGAATTGGTTCAAATACTTTGTTTATTTCGTATTTTGGATGAATATATTGTTTTTGTTTTTTAGTTTGATCTTTGTCAGGGAATAATTTGTTCATAAAAATTGGAAGTAGTGCAATGGTTAGCATTGATTTTGGTATTGCTGTTATAAGTCCAGTGCTTAATTTCAAAAGTTGGGTTGCAAAATTATATTTGTTAGATTGAGATAAATTTTTACCCATTTCTTTTAAAGAATTTATTGTATTTTGATTGAGAAATTTTTCTGGTGATTTATCTATTTTTTTGACTGCATTTTCAATAGGAATAGCGATAGCTTCAACCATTAAAAATTTTGTAAGTCCAGACAATATAGAATTTGCCATTAAATGTTTTTTGTTTTCTTCATCAATATTTGGTGTTTTAGAAATTGTAAGCGTTCTAACACCTGATGCCATAATTAATGAAGTTGCAGCAATAAAACTTGTGCTATGTTCTGAAATGGTTTCAAGTCCTTTTAGCACTGCTTTATTTGTCCAAATACTTTTAAATGACGGATTATTATTAGTTATCGTTTTAATCTGCATAAAAAAATTATAAAACAAACGTTATTTTATTTTATAATTGTTTTTATGGAATTATTAAAACTTGTAAAATCAGAATTTAAGGGATTTTCAAAATTGGAAAAAATATTTTTTCCACTGATTCTTTTTGTAACGATTTTTATTTCAATATATACCAATGATAATAAAACTGCCTTAATTTCCGCAATTTGCGGAATGAGTTATACTATATTGGCAGGTAAAGGCAGGGTTTCTTGTTATTTTATTGGGATAATAGGAACAATTTGTTATTCATATCTTTCTTTTATAAATGGTTTTTATGGAAATCTTTTATTGTATGCTTTTTACTATTTTCCAATGGAAATAATAGGAATATATAAGTGGAGTAAAAATTTGCAAAAAGACAAAAGAGAAATAATAAGAACTCAATTGTCAGGGAAGGAAAAAACAATATATTTCTCAATTACTATATTGGTTACTTTTATTTTTTTTCATATTTTAAAATATGTTGGAGCGGTAAATCCATATATTGATTCTTTTACGACAATTTTTTCAATACTGGGGCAATTATTAACGGTAAAAAGATGTATTGAACAGTGGTATGTTTGGTTCTTTGTTAATATTTTTTCAATGGCAATGTGGATTATTGCGTATATAGATGGCTCTAATTGTTTCACTACAATAATCATGTGGTTTGTATATGTAATTTTATCTGTTTATTTCTTAATAGATTGGAAACGTAAAATAATTTTAGATAAAAATTAATTTATATCTACAACACTGACGCCATCTCCGCCTTCAGCGTTTTCTCCAGCACGGAATTTAGCGACGTATGGTGAATTCATTAAATAGTCTCTTATAACTTGTTTTAAAGCACCTGTTCCATGTCCATGAATAATATAGACAGGGCTTAGATTTACAAGGCTTGCTTTATCTAAGTATGCTTCAATTTCATCAAGTGCTTCTTCGCATCTGTAACCTCTTAAATCGAGAGTTTGCGAAATGTTTCTTCTTTCTATGCTAAAGTCTTTTTTATATATACCTTTTGCTTTATTTTCACGTTTGATTAGTGATTTATTTAATACTGCTAGTTTTTCTTTTTTAACTTTTGTTTTTAAAAGGCCCATTTGAATTTGAACATTTTTATTTTTATCAGGAAGTTCAATGATTGTAACTTCTTGATTTAAGTCAGTAATCATAACTTTATCACCGACTTTTACTGTTTCCCAATTTATAGGAGTATATTTTTCTGCGATTTCATTTTCATCTTTATTAAATCCAGCGCGCATTGCTGTTTCAATATTTGCAAGTCTATGGAAGCTTCTGCGTGCAATTTTTTCAGATTTTTCTTCACGCATTTCTTTTAAAATATTCTTTATTTCTTCTCTTGCTTCTTCAAGTGAGGTTTCATATTTTTTCTTGTATATATGGATATTTTTGCGTTTATCTTTTTTGATGTCGTTTAATTTATCGTTAAGACTTTGTTCTAATCTTTTAACGTTTTCTTCTTTTTCTTTGATAATTTCTTGCGAATTAGAAAGTTCTTGTTGGGTTTTTTGAAGTTCTTCGAGAACTTTTGCGGTATTATCTTTTTGATTGAAATAAGTATCTTTTGCATTATTTATAATTTCATCTTTTAGTCCAAGATTTTTCCCAATAGCGATTGCATTACTTGCTCCAGGAATACCAATTAAAAGTTTATATGTTGGTTTAAGTGTTTTTATATTAAATTCAACAGAAGCGTTAATAAAACCACTGTTTGTGTATGCAAGTGATTTTAATTCTCCATAGTGAGTCGTTGCAATGATGAATGATTTTTTATTTTTTAAATATTCAAGAATGGCTTGTGCCAATGAAGCACCTTCTTTTGGGTCTGTTCCTGCTGCTATTTCATCAAGTAATATAAGAGTTTCTGCATCTGCGCGATTTATTATATCAACGATATTTGTCATATGTGCTGAAAATGTTGAAAGATTTTGCATAATGCTTTGTTCATCCCCAATATCAGCAAAGACTTTCTTAAATGGATATATTTCTGCCTCATAACAAGGAATGTGCATTCCTGCTTTTGACATAAGAGTACAAAGACCTGCAGTTTTAAGAACAACAGTTTTTCCGCCAGTGTTAGACCCTGTTATTATCATACAGTTTTTGTTGTCATCAATATAAAAATCATTCTCTACTATTTCGGTTTTTGCTCTTATTAATACAGGGTTTTTCATAAATTTTAAGTTTATGATTTTTTTATCAGATATTTTTGCGGCGGTTCCGTCAAAAGATATACTGTATTTCGCTTTTGCTAAAATAAAATCAAGTTCGATTAATTGTAAATTTGATGATTTTATTTCTTCAAAATAACAACCGATTTCATTTGATAGTGCTTTTAATATTTTTTCTATTTCTATCTTAATTTCTGCTTCAGTTTGTCTTATTTTATTATTTAGTCCAACAAGAATTTCAGGTTCTATAAAAAAAGTTTGATTGCTTTGAGAAACATCATGAACAATACCTGAAACTTTATTTTTGCATTCTGCCTTTACCTGAAAAACAGTTCTTCCATCTCGTTGAGTATAAATTGTATCTTGAAGATTTGAGGTAAAATCTGAATTCTGCATCAAGGAGCTTACACAAGTTTTTACATTTTGGTTTGTATCTCTTAGGGTTTGATATAATCCTTTTAATGTTGGAGTTGCATCTTCTTTTACGATAAGGGAAGGCGTAAATGTATTGAAAATTTTATCTTCAAGTTCTTTGTTTGCGAATAATCTGGTTTTAAACTGTGCAAATTCAAAGAATTCCTTTTCAATATTATCAAGGAAGTTTTTCATTAATCTTGAAGTTCTTAGTGTTTTTGCAATATCTATAATTTCAGATTCATTGAGGCGTAACTTCTTTTTTGCATCTTCAAGACTTTTTTCGATATCGTAGATGTTATCTAAGGGGATATTTAATGCTAAATTTATTATGTTTTTTGCTTGAGTTGTAAGCAAAAGTTCATTTTTTATAGTATTAACGTCTTCAAAAATCTGCGCATTTAAACATCTTTCTTCTCCAAGTTTGCTAATGGCATATTCTGAAAGATAAGAAAGAATAGTATTAAATTCGAGTACTTCTAATGAATTTTTGTTCATAGACTAATTATAAACAAAAAAAACATTTGTGTATTTATAATAAAAAAGACCAATGATTTTGTCATTGGTCTTTTTTACTTGTTTAAAATTCAAAATATTGAATTAACTATTTTTTATTAACGATATCTTTGAATTTTTTACCAGCAGTAAATACAGGAGCTGTTTTAGCAGCGATTTTGATTTTTGCGCCAGTTTGTGGGTTACGGCCTGTACGAGCAGCTCTTTTTCTTGCTTCGAAAGTACCAAAACCAACTAAAGTAACTTTTTTACCTTTAGCAACTGTTTTTTCAACTGTTGACATAATAGCATTTAAAACTTCAGCAGCATCTTTTTGTGTAACTTTTGCTTTTTTTGAAATTTCTTGTACTAATTCTTCTTTATTCATGGTATTAAACCCCTTTCATTAAATACAACATCTTTATTGTATTTGTTTTTCAGAAAATGTCAATAGCCAAATTTCAATATAGCTTTAAATTGTAGCCATATTTATTTGTTTTTCATTGTTGGGAATGCAATAACATCACGGATTGTAGCGCTGTCAGTAAGCAACATTACAAGCCTGTCAATGCCCATACCCATACCGCCGGTAGGAGGCATTCCGTATTCAAGTGCATTAATGAAGTCTTCATCAATTTCCATTGCTTCTTCGTCACCATTTGCTTTCGCAAGTGATTGAGATTCAAATCTTGTACGTTGGTCAATTGGATCTGTTAATTCTGAAAACGCATTTGCAATTTCCCATCCGTTTACACGAGTTTCAAAACGTTCTGTTAATCTTGAATTTTCTCTATGGACTTTTGCTAAAGGAGAAATTTCTAATGGGTAATCAATAATGTGAACTGGTTGAATTAGGCTTGGTTCAACTTTTTCTTCAAATACAGTATCAATAACTTTACCCCAACTATCGCAATCTTCAACATTTACGCCTATAGTTTGTGCAAGTTTTACTGCTTCATCAAGGTTGTTACAAGCCATAAAGTCTTTACCCGTATATTCTTCTATGGCACCAATCATTGTTTTTCTATCCCATGGAGGAGTTAAATCAATTTCATTTTCGCCATATTTAATTTTTGTTGTTCCAAGCACTTCTTGTGCAACATATGCGACCATGTTTTCTGTTAATTCCATCATGTCGTTGTAATCAGCATAAGCTTGATATAATTCAATCATTGTAAATTCTGGGTTGTGGCGAGTGTCAATGCCTTCATTTCTGAAACATTTGCCGATTTCATATACTCTTTCTGATACACCACCAACGATTAAACGTTTTAGATATAATTCAAGTGCAATACGCATTGTCATATCCATATCAAGAGCATTGTGATGAGTTGTGAATGGTCTTGCATTTGCACCGGAAGCAACAGTTTGTAAAATAGGAGTATCAACTTCTAAATAGCCTCTCTCTGCTAAAAATTCTCTTATTTTTTGTATAATAAGGCTTCTTTTTCTGAATGTTGCACGAGTTTCTTCGTTTATTATTAAGTCTACATAACGTTGTCTGTATTTTGTTTCAACATCTGTTAAACCATGAAATTTTTCAGGAAGTGGTTTCAAAGATTTTGTAAGAACTTCAAAATCTACAACTTTTATACTTAATTCGCCACGAGGAGTTCTTCTGATATCTCCAGTAAATCCCATAATGTCACCAATATCAACTAGTTTCAAAAGTTTAATTTTTTCGGGGTCAATGTTTTGTTTATGGCAGAATATTTGGATTTTTCCAGTATCGTCCATAAGGTCAATGAACATACCAGAATTTCTAATTGCCATTACACGACCGGCAACGCTGTATTGGTCTTGTGTTTCTTCTCCGTCTGCAAGATTTTTGTACTTTTCTTGTAACTGACTTGCTGATGCAGTTTTATTAAATTTATATGGATAAGGATTAATACCTTTCTCTCTTAAATCTTCTGCTTTTTGAATTCTGCCTTGTCTAATTACATCTATTGATGATGTACTTTCTTTTACGTTTGTATCTTGCATTTTGCCTCCGACTATTTTTAAAACTGGCTTGTATCTAACTCTACTATGATACCCTTAACATAAAATTATTCAAAGACTTATAAAATAGACAGCAATTTTTTGTAATGAAATTTTAATTTTTCATTCACAATATATTTTCGTAATGGAAAAACTTTGTTTAAAAATAAAAGCCCTATACAAGTACGATTTTGTTACCTGTGAATGCTCCACAGGTGGGTAAGTGCCTTAACAAATCCGTTTCCTGCTACAAGGCAGGTCTACTTCGATGTTATCAGAGTCATCTTTCCCTATTAATCAAGATGTAGGAACAAAATAAATACCCGCATAGAGCAATTCAATAATATCACATTATTGTGGATTTTTCACTACCTGATTGATTATTTTAATGGCTTCTTCTATCATTAAATCTTTTTTTGCTTTTTTATTATTTTTTTTATTTTCTTTGTAATATATCGTCGGTTTAATTCCTTTATTGTGGATATCGTCTCCAGATGGGAGAATGTATTTTAGCGTTGTTAATATTAGTCCTGTGTCGTTTTGCATTGGAATTATCTGTTGAATCGAATTTTTCCCATAGGTGTTTTCTCCTAACACAACAGCGCCTAAATTGTCTTTTAGCGTACCTGCTAATATTTCTGCGGCACTCGCTGTATTTCTGTTTACAAGAATTACCATTTCCTTCTTTTTAAACATGTTCTCGTTGCTTGCGAAGATTTCTAATTTATCATTTTTTGAACCATTTATGCTCAAAATTTCTTCGTCATCAAGCATATAATTTGCCATTTCAAGTGCATTTGATAAAATACCACCAAAATTGTCTCTTAAATCAATTATCAATCCTTTTGTGTCATTTGTTTCTTTTATTATTTTAACAAAATCAACTATTGCATTTTCACCCATTATTGTTGCTAGCGTGATTATTCCAATATTATCATTGGTGATTTTGTATTCCATTGTTTTTATTGGAATTTCTTCTTTTTTTATATTTGTTTCAATAATTTTATTTTCTCTTTTTATGACAATTTTTACATTTTCAGTATCTTTTTTATCGGTTGATGTTAAAATCTTGTCAATAGGTGCTTTTGAAGCCTCTTTATCATTAATGGCTATGATTTCATCACCTGCTTTTATCCCAAGTTTTTGTGCTGGGGAGTTATCAAGTACATTTTCAACAGTAACATTGTCTTCTGTTTTGTTGTACATAATGCCAACACCTGTTATTTTGGAATCGACTATTGCTTTTTGTTTTGTATATAAATCAGGCAATAAAAATCTTGAATAGCGGTCATTAAGACTCATAAGCATTGTATTGATTGCAATATTTGCATCTTCCATTGTCTTGATATGTTTTAGATATTTATTGCGCCATCTATTCCAATCTTGCCCATTCATCGTGCTATCTACATATTCGTTTTTAGTATTTCTCCAAACATTAATATATAGTCTTTGTGGGGCAATGTTTTGGCTTGTTTTTATATTATCTAAATTTTCTAAAAATTTTTTGTTATCTAGGTTAAATGCAGGCATACAATAAAAATCTATGGCAAGAATTATTACCAAAGCAATGAATGCATATAATATTACTATTTTTATTCTTATTGGTTTTTCCATATAATATATTAGTTTATAACTTTTTTATGTTTTTGTATATGTAATTATTTCTTTCTAATATTTTTCGGTATAATTTCTTTATGAAAAAGGTGTAAAGAGTTTAATTTTAAGTTCGTAGAAACAAGGTTTAAAAATTTTTAAATAAAAACCAAAAATTCAGTACTAGTGTGTGCTTCATATATTGGTAATTCTACGTATCGTTATAGACAAAAAACGATAAATAAAGTAATATAGACACTATGAAAACTAATGATTTTAAAGTAAAGTTTTGGGGTGTAAGAGGTTCTCATCCCGTTGTTAATAAAAATTTCCTTAAGTATGGTGGTAATACAGCGTGCGTTGAAATAGTTGCAGGCAAGCATACTATAATTATTGATTGTGGAACGGGAATGATTCCTTTAGGCGATAAAATGTTTAAAGAACATATTTCTTCTGCTTCAAGTGTTTCATCAAGAACCCCATTAAATACAACAATCCTTTTAAGCCATGTACATCAAGACCATATTCAGGGTTTAAACTTTTTCAAACCGATAAATTTAATTTCAAGCAAATTGTCTTTGTTCGGTTTTTGTGGTTTTGATGCTATGCTTTCTGATGCCTTGTCAGAAGTCGTTTTCGGAAAATCTTTTCCGATAAATCTATATGATATAAAAGCAGATTTTTCTATTTCTGATGTTACAGAAACAGAGGTGGTCATACTTTCTGATAAAGACGATGTGCCTTGCCTAAAAAGAGTTTCTGATGAAAAAGATTTTAAACCAAAGAAAAACGATGTAGTTATTTCATTCTTAAAATCAAGTTCTCATCCAAATTATGGTGTAATGTGTTTTAAAATAACATATAACAATAAGTCGGTTGTTTATGCTTCCGATACTGAATGTTATTCGGGTGGTTCAAAAAGGATAGAATCTTTTGCTAGAAAATCTGATTTGTTAATTCATGATAGCCAATATACAACAGAAGATTATATTTCTTCTGTTAGACCAAGGCAAGGTTTTGGGCATTCTACGTTTGAGATGGCTTATGAAGTTGCTCAAGCCGCAGATGTTAAAAAATTGGCTTTCTTCCATTTTGACCCATCTTATAATGATGCAAAATTGACAAGTATTGAAAAATTATTTAAAAGTAGAAATAAAGATTATTTTCTTGCTAAAGAAGGTATGGAAATTTGTTTATAAAAAATTTATTTTTACTATTAATAACAAGTGCTTTATTATGCCAAGTTTGTTATGCTGATCATAATATAAATGCGAAGAATAATGCATATAGACATAATAATAAAGGTCTTATGTATCTTCAAGATAACTATTATTATGGTGCAATTAAGGAATTTCAAATAGCAATTGATTTAAGTCCAGATACTCAAGCATCTGCGGTATATTATGTAAATCTTGCTAATACTTATGAAAAAATAGGATACCCTAATCTTGCTCGTCCTTGCTATGAAAAGGCATTGAGTCTTAATGCTTTCTGCTTTGATTATTATTTAAAACTTGCAGAAAATTATAAAAAGTTAAACGTTGTTTCTAAAAAATTGGATGATTTTATAAAAGACAAAAGGACACCATTAAATGATATAATGATTGGTCTTTTGTATATTCAAAATGGTGATATCTCAACTGGAATAACTGTTCTGGATGAATTTTG
The DNA here is from genome assembly GCA_017403285.1 of bacterium. GTDB lineage: Bacteria > Cyanobacteriota > Vampirovibrionia > Gastranaerophilales > Gastranaerophilaceae > Avigastranaerophilus. The sequence goes on along the minus strand of JAFQOI010000047.1, from coordinate 68,095 downwards.
TAATAATGAACCAAAATTAGTCGTAACTGCAGGAGTTAGAGCATATTTAGATAAACTAACTAGCGAAAAATCAATTGATTAGCAAACTTTCGCCGTGAGAGTCTGTGCCCCCTGTTTTTATTAATTTGTATTTATCTGCTAATTCTTTTATATATTCTTTTGAATGAAATTTTAAAAGTCCCCTTAATTCATTGTATGGGTAGTATACTTCTATTCCTTCTAATCCTCTTACTATTAAATCTTGGAGCATTTCTTCAAGTGAACGAGTCCAACAACAAGCCGGATGTGCCCAAATTGGAATTCCACCTGCTTCTTTAATTTTATCAATGACTTCTTCAGGAGTTCTTAAATTAAGTAATCTGACAATGTTTTTGCGTCTTCCCGCTTTTGTTTTTGAATATAATGATTTTAAATTTTCATTATCAATATCAATGCCGTAACCTAGAATATGTAATAAATTTCCTTTGTAATAACAGTCAAATTCTACGGCAGGGATAACAATTTCTTCTGCTAAAATATTAGTGCTAATATACGCTTCAACAGTGTTGTGGTCTGCAATGGCAATATATTTTAAGTTCCTTTCTTTTGCTTGCTTTACTATTTCACAAGGAGACATTTTTCCATCAGATTCATAAGAATGTATATGAAGATCAACACTATTGTAAAAATCTTCCTCTTTTAATGATAATAATAAGTTTTTTAATTCGTCCCTAGTCATGATAAAATTATGTAAACCTTTATAGATATGCTAATATAAAAAGTAAAAAAGAGGAAGTATGGCAAGAAAAAAATCAAACAATTTTTTAAGCGTGTTTAAAGTCTTTTTTAATTCTATAAAAACGTATTTTATGTATCTCGACCAAACTTCAAAAGCACTCGCTTTTCCAATATTCGGGCAACTTTTGTCTGTTATTGTAATGTTAACCATTACATATTTTGTTTGTACAAATGTAGATGATATAAAAAATGCGGTGCCCTTTTTTTCATCAGGTAATACCTTGTTAATCACTTTATATGTGATTTTGTTGCCTTTTTTAATAGTCTTTTTGAAAGCATTTTATGAATTTATCATTCTTTTTGCGTCCTTAAATTTGGTTTTTTATTCATACTCAAACAAGAAAAAAATTAAGGATATTGACTTTGACTCTTTTAATTCTTCTATAAAAAGGAGATTTTTTAAGTATGTATTATTAATGATTGTATCCATTCCTTTTCTTGTTATAGCACCATTTTTGGCATTTGTCTTTCAAATTTTTGCAATAGAAAATGATACTTCTGCTTTTGGTTCAATAAAGCGTAGTTTGGGAATGGTGAAATTAAATTTTGTATCTACTATTATAATGCTTTTATTGTGTTATTTTACGACTTATGAATTTTTACCTAGTCTATTTATTTGGGCAAGTCAAAAGATATCAGTTTATTACTCTATGGTAAATGTATGTGAGAAGTTTTTAAATTTATTCCCAATAGAAAGTTTTACATCTCAAATTGATTTGGGCATGCTTAATGATTTTATTAATGAAATATTTTCTCCATTAGCAATTGCAAAAAATATGACTGCCGGTATTATTATGTTCCTTATTGTTGGTTTTACGCTACCTTTAAGATGTTGCTGCTTTACTGAATTGTATAGAATAAACGATGAAAAAAATATTAAAGAAAATTCAAAAATGACCGATGAAATAGTTAAGAGAGCTACTTCAAAAAAATAAGGGATATTATTTCGGATTATGTTTAAGTGTAAAAAGTGTAATTCAAAAGATAAGTTTGAACTTATGTTTAATCCTGAATACAAAGGAGAAAAGAATTATGAATTTGAATACACTAAAAATAATGATGTTAAAATCACAGTGGATGGCTATACGTTTATTCCTGATTTAACTTTCATGAACGGGCATGCTGTTTGTAAATATTGCGGAAATATAAACTGTTGGGATTATAATTAATTTCGTTGTATTTGCAACAATTGTTTCTTTTTGAAAAACTTGTTATAATTTGCTTGTTTTATAATGTTAATTCTATGAAGGTTTTATGAGTAAAAAGAAAAAAACATCACAAGATTATAGTGAAGTTATTAATATATTAGTTTTTATACTGTTAGTTGTTGTTTTTTTAGGTGCATATATTGCTGGTGCGCAAAAAGGCGGATTAAAAGATATTTTTATAAAAACAGAAAAAGCATATTTAGATAAAGCAGATGATATGCAAGCCGCAAAAAAAACATTGGCAAAAAAAGAACCTCAAAAAATACAAATCCCTTATGAAAAATTTTCTTTTGTTTATAACTACACGATAAATGTTAAAGGTAATGCTCAAAATGTTACGTTTAAATCGGCAATACCCAAAGATGAAAACGAAAAACAATATATTTCTCAACTTCAATTGTCTCCAAAACCAGTAAGAACATATACTGACGGAGTTAATAATATAGCGGAATTTAGATTTGATAATGTTAAAAATCAAACAGTAAATGTCATTATTTCCGGAATTGCAACTCAAAGAACATATGATTATGATACTGCTAAATTTTTAAATAAAAATCCCGAAAAAGAGCGTAATTTAACTCAATATTTGACGCCTGCACGTTTGATAGAATCTAATGATCCATTGGTTGTCAAAACAGCACAACAATTAAAAGGACAAACGCAAAAAGAGACGGTTGATAAAACCTTTGCTTTTGTACAAAAAAATCTTAAATATAACATTAATTCAAAGACAATTGGCGCTAAGGATGTTTTAAAAGTAAAACAAGGAAAGTGCATGGAATATGCTAACTTGATGGTTGCACTTTTAAGAGCAAACAAAGTTCCTGCAAGATATGTTGTTGGAAATATGATAACAGATAGCAAGAGTGGCAGAAATATGGGACATGCTTGGCTAGAAGTATATTATGAGGATTATGGATGGGTTGCTTATGATCCTACGGTCATTGCTTTACCGCTTTATTATAAAGATGTAAATGGTAATACAAAAAAACAAACAATGGAGGTTAATCCTTCTAGCAGTTTGGGTAGAAAATATATTGCTTCTTCTAGAAATATGGAAACCGCTTTTGTATTAGGTTATCAGGCTGCAGGTAATGTTGCAAGACCACAAGTTTCATTCTTTGAAAATACTAAGATTACAAAAATTGAATAAAAAATATTTTTATTCTACCCAAGATTGAGCAATGTTTATTATGTTTTCACAGCATTTCTTCATTGACTCAGCAGATATAAATTCTTTTTGCGTGTGGAAATTAAGTCCCCCTGCACCTATATTTGGGCATAGCAATCCATTAATCGTTAAGAATGAACCATCTGTTCCACCTCTCACTGAATTTTCTTTGACTTCTAAGCCTGATTTTTGGATGCCTTTTTTCGCATTGTCTATAACTTTGGGATTTAATGACATATAATTTTTAATATTTTTATATGCTTCATTTGCTTCCATTTCAAAATTGGCTTCAGGATATTTCTTTTTTAATTCATCAATTTTTGTGCGAATAAATTTTACTCTTTCCTTTGCTTTATCATAGTCAAAATCGCGGACAAGCATATTTATTTTTGTTTCTTCTACGTTGCCTGAAATGCTATCTACATGATAATACCCTTCTTTATCTTTTGTTGTTGATGGACTTTCGTCTTTTGGTAACATTCCTATTAATTCACTTGCTATATCAATTGAATTAAGCATTTTTTTATAACCATACCCACAATGTGTTGGGACACCTTTTATAATTATTGTCGGGTTAAATGCATTGAAGGTCTCTGTATCTATAGTTTCAGGGGTTGTTCCATCAACAGTGTAGGCAACATCTGCATTAAATTTTTTGATATTAAAATATTCTATTCCCCCACCACATTCCTCATCTGGTGTAAATGCAATTTTAATCGTAGGACGTTTAAGTTGCGGATTTTCACAAAATACTCTTAAAGCTTCTATTATTTCAGATATTCCTGCTTTATCATCTGCGCCTAAAAGGGTAGTTCCTTCAGATGTTATTATTTGGTGTCCTTTGTATTCTTCTAATTCTTCTTCCGTGATAGTTTGATTGTCGTTGAGTTTTATATTTCCACTTGTATAATTATGTATAATTGGATTTACATTCGATGTTTTTACATCTGGCGATGTATCTAAATGAGAAATAAATGCAACGGTTGGAGATTCATCTATATTTGAAGGTAATGTTGCAGTTAAAATTCCATACGCATCAATTTCAACATTTTCTAAGCCTAGTTCTTTTAATTCAGTAGATAATGCTTGCGCCAAATCGATTTGTCCTTTTGTTGTAGGCGATTTAATCCCAACTAGTTCTGGGTTTGAACCAGTATCAATTCTCGCAATTTTAATAAAATGGTCAACCATTCTATCTTTGTTTATTAAATTAGATATAGTGCTATTTTTTTGTGATTGAAAAGAAATGTTTTTTCTTGTTAAGTTCTCTCTATTAATTTTCACGTTAAATACCTTCACTCTTTTATTACAAAATATGATTAATTTATATTTTGCTAGAATATTTTATAATAGTTAATATTTCTTTATTATAAATTTCGATTGTCTTTTGAATGAGAAATGATTTTCTGAATTATGCGTATTTTTAAAATACAATAAAGAAGACCTAAGTCCTCTAAAATGGTGCGTCTGGCGCGATTTTCTTGGTTGTTCGCTATAAACGGCGTTTCGCGCCGAAAATTTATCATTTTCGTTACTTCAGCCTCTGCTCACTTCCGTTCGAACTTAAAAACAAGGTTGTAACTTGTTGCGTTCTCATCGCGCAAAAAAAATTTAAATTTAGACATAAAAAAAGAGGTTTTGATAACCTCTTAAAAAATGGTGCGTCTGGCGCGATTCGAACGCGCGACCTATCCCTTAAAAGGGGAGTGCTCTACCTGCTGAGCTACAGACGCTTGTCTGATTTCTTTATTAAGATACCAAGAACATTTTTTAGAGTCAACAGGTTTTTTTAAATAAAGTAAAAATGTTGAATTTTTATTTTATTACAACACTAAATTAAAAAAGAAAAAGGTAATTTATTAGATAAATTACCAGAGTCTGTCATGAAATAAATAAGTATTGATTGAGTGTTTATTTTGTTCTTCGTTTTATATAACGATATTGGATTTTTAAAAGTTCATTTTCCTCTATATCCTATAAACTACGTATATACAAATGTTCAAATTTATATTAGAATTGTAATATCACTATATTGTGGGGAAATAAAAAATATGTTAAAAAAGAAAATTTTTGGTACGAAAAAGGGCTTTTCTCTTGCAGAAGTACTTTTGACATTGGTTATTATCGGTGTTTTAGGTGCTATGCTTGTCCCAATGATGAACCAAGGAACGGGGAGACATGAAATACTTGTAAAAGTAAACAAAGCACACTCTGTTATTGGTCAAGGAGTTATGAAAATAGCATACGCTGAAGGTCTGCCAATTGCAGATTTGAGTTTTATAAAAGAAGATGGTGATGTTGTTTTCTTTGAAAAATTTTCAAAGTTTGTTGATACAATTAAACTATGTAATGGAACAGCAGATGGTTGTTTCCCTACAGATGATATTACTCAATTAGATGGTCTTTCTACATCATTCTTGCTTCCATATTCTCTTATCACAAAAGATGGTATTTCTTATGGTTGGCAAAATAAAATATCTTGTGGCGATAAGGGTTTAAGTGTAGACGACGTTAGAAATTGTTATGGCTCTTTCGTTGTTGATATAAATGGACATAAGCCACCAAACAGATATGGTTATGATATCTTTTTCTTTGCTATAGTTGATAAAAAAGGTGTTGTTCCTGCTGGAAAAGGTAATAAATCATACGATTGTAGACGTGATAGAGCAGGTATCACATGTGCTTCAAAAGTTATTGATGATCAAGGTGTTAATTATCACTAAGATATAAATAAAAATCCCTCAGTTAAACAACTGAGGGATTTTTTTATGCAAATGGATTTTCAAGAATTATAGTTTGATCCCTGTCTGGTCCAACACTTACGATTTTTATTGGAATGCCTACTAATTCTTCAAGTTTATTTAAATAAATTTTTGCATTTTCTGGGAAATCTTTAATATCTTTAATTTGTGATAAATCTGATTTCCATCCTTTGAATGTTTCATAAACTGGTTCTAAATATTTGTGCATATTTATGTTTGTAGGATAGTCTTTGTGAATTTTTCCATCTCTAGTGTCTTTGTATGCGACGCAAACTTTTAATTCGTCGAAGTCGTTTAATACATCTATTTTTGTTATTGCCATTTGAGTAAGCCCACCAACCAAAACACAATATCTAGATAAGACAGCATCGAACCAACCGCAACGTCTTGGTCTTCCCGTCGTTGTGCCAAATTCGCCACCAATTGTTCTGATTTTTTCACCTGTTTCGTCGGTAAGTTCGGTAATAAATGGTCCTTCTCCAACTCTTGTTATATATGCTTTTGTAACACCTATAACGTTATCTATATGTGTTGGTCCAATGCCGCTTCCTGTACCAGCACCGCCTGCTATTGGATTTGAACTTGTAACGTATGGATATGTACCATAATCGATATCAAGCATAATGCCTTGTGCACCTTCAAATAATATTTTTTTATCTTCTTTTAGCGCACTAGAAAGTTTGTCTACCCACTCGTTGCATACGTATGGTCTAAAAATTTCAGCGTATTTTTTACAATATTCAATCATTTCTTCTTTTGAATATGTTTTTGTCCCAAATACCTTTTCAAGAATTTTATTTTTTAATGGAAGAATAGCATCTAATCTTTCATTTAATGCTTCTTCATCATATAAATCTTGAATTTTGAGTCCGTATCTGCCTATTTTATCTGAATATGTCGGTCCAATCCCCTTTTTTGTTGTTCCAATTTTATTCTTTCCTGAAGAACTTTCACTAATCCCATCTATATCAATATGATAAGGTAATGTTATTGATGCTAAAGGACTTATTTTTAAAGAAGAAAGATCAACTCCTCTTTCTTTTAATTCGTTTGTTTCTTCAAGAAATGTTTCGGGATGTATTACAGTTCCTGCACCTATAAAACAAAATTTATTTTTGTATAATACCCCGGATGGGATAAGATGAAATTTATATGTTTCATTATTAGCAACAACTGTATGCCCAGCATTGCAACCGCCTTGATATCTTATGATAACGTCAGCATATTCTGCTAATAAATCGGTAATTTTGGCTTTACCTTCATCCCCCCATTGTGCTCCCACAACAACAGTATTTTTCATAAAATGTCCTTTCCTAAGACAACTTCTACTTTTTGATTATAGAACAAAGTATTATCATGTGAAACTTATCGTTAAGTATGCTCGATTAAAATTTTACGATACTAAATTAAAAAAAATTAATTTACTAGCAAAAAAAATGAAAAATAGGTTTTATAACTAGTGGATAATCGAAAATAACTCACTTCCCTGTTAAAAATTGTATTTTTAACACTTAAAGTTATGCATTTCTTATTTTTGATGAGAAAAATATAATCTTTTTGCTAAAAATCTATTTTTTCCCAAAAAAAAGCCACTTGGTTAAGTGGTCTATTTCTGCATCCTAATGGTCTCTTTTGTGTTTATTATTTAGGAGTTTATATGTGTTCGGGGTTGTAATGTTTCATTTAGTGTTTTGCTTACACTTAAATCTTACATTATTAGTATGACATATATTAATAATTTGTCAAGTGTTCAAAAAAATAAATATTAATTTTTGTTAATACAAATTTTGTTATATGTTTAAAAGCCTTTTATATTCGAAGTTTAAGGTATCTTGAGTTTTTGGGTATTTTATAAAATCCCATGCCGGATTTTTATTTTCCGCAAATTCATTTAATGCAATTTCATCAGATGGTGGAAGTTTTTTTGATTTTACATATTCTTTGTACACATTTTTAAATGAACCAACACTGCCACCATTTTTATAAACATCTATAAGATATGGAGTTAAGTCGCTTGTACCTCTAGAAAGAAGTGCTTGTATATAATCCCATTTTGCGCTTCCTGTTCTTGCTTTTATCCCTATTTTTGCAAATTCTTTTTTAATGTATTCATTTTTCTTTTCCAGTGTTTTTGTATCTTCTCTTTTTGCATATTGAAATGGAGTTTGTGCTTTTGGCACAAATGTTGAAAAACTAGGGATAAGAGTAAATCCTTTGTGTTTTTCTTTTATTTTTTTGCATAGGCTAACAAATGCGTCTAAATCTTCTTTTGTTTCAGTTGGAAGTCCCAGTATTCCATATATTTTCAGTCCTGAAAAACCATGTTTAACCATTTTATCAGCCAAGTCCAAAATATTATTGTCAGAAAGACGCTTATTAATAACGTTTCTTAATCGTTCAGTTCCTGCTTCAATTGCGATGGTTCCAGTTCTTTGTCCTGCTAAATGTAGCATTTCTAGAGTTTTATCCGAAACATAATCTGCTCTTAATGATGAAATTGAAACTTCAATTTTCATGCCGGATTTTATTTTATCAATTATATATTGTGAGATGTCATCAATCCGTGGGTGGGCACAGGTAAGTGCGCCAAGTAATGCGATTTTATTAGTATATTTAAGTCCTAATTCTATTTTATCGATTATATCTTCATAAGGAAAATATCTGACAGGATTATTTATGAAAGAAGTAAGGCAAAATGCACAGTTTTGAGGGCAACCCCTTTCTACCTCAACAATAAATGTATTTGGGAAGAAACTATTTTCTGTAAGAATTGGGGTATAGGTGCTTTCTTTTGGTTCTGCTGATATTTTTTTAACTGTATTAGGCATTGATGGAATGTAAATGCCATCAATTTCTTTTAATCTTTTAAGTTTTTCTTTTTTTGTTTCATCTTTATGTTCTATTAATATATCCATTATTTTTTTTATTGTTGGTTCAGCGTCGCCTACCATAATAAAATCAAAAAATTGTGCAAAGGGCTCAGGATTTGCACTTACAACTGGTCCGCCAGCATATATAATAGGATGATTTTCGTTTCTATCTTGTGATAAAAATGGAATGTTGTATTTCTCTAAAATTGATAAAATACCAAGATAATCTAATTCAAAAGAAAAGGAAAAAGAAAGCAAATCAACTTCTGAACTTCTTAATAGAGTTTTTTCTGTATCAGTGAATATTCTTTCTGCAAAAACATTTTTTATACAATCTATATATTTGAAAACAGTTAGATAGCCTAGTGAAGACATGCCAAAATTATAGATAGCAGGAAAAGCGCACCATACATTTAATTTTGTTTGAGTTTTTTCCCCTGTTGAATATAAGAATATTTCTGACATTATTTTTCTATCTCTTCTTCTCTATCTTTCTTTTGTGGATTAATTGTTTTTAGGTATAATTCATCAAACAATATAAGTAGTAGTGCGGCAATTGCTGGCGATAGAATTACTCCCCATACACCTAAAAATTGTGCTGCAATGAGGAATGAGAAAATGATTATTATTGGATGTAAATCTAAAAATTTCCCAAATACGAGGGGTCTTATAAAATTGTTTGATATCCATTGTGCAATCATATATATTGCAAATGTGAGAAGAACGACAATTATACCATGTGGTGATGCGCTTAATAATCCCAAAATGAGAGCTAGTGTAGGTCCTACAATTGGAATAATGTCTAATATTCCAGCAATTAAACCTAAAAGTAGTGCATATTCTACATTTAAAAACATTAATCCTATTGCTGTAAATATTGCTACTGTCGACATTGATAGTACTTGGGCAATAACGTATCCACCAACTTTGTTTTCTATATTTGTATAAATTTCTTGTGCACGAGATTTTAATTTTGATGGGAACATTACTATAACCGCATTTCTAATGAGATTTTTTTCATTAACCATATAAAATACAATTACGCCCATTGTTATTACAATTGTTATTACTTCTAATATTGCAAGAGTAAAGTTAATAGATTTATTAACTAATCCTGACGCAAATTGTGAAGAGGATGTTGTTATTGCGCTTATATCTATATATTCTATTATTGCTTTCCCCATTATTGTTTTGTTGTTTAAAAAACTTAGGGTATTACTTATCAATTGTGGGACTTTTGCAATAAGTTGATGAATTTCTTGCAAAGCGATAGTTACAATTGGGACTAAAAATAAAAGAAAACCCAAAATCGCACCAATTATAACAATTGTAGATGCTAATTCTCTTTTCATATGTTTTTCAAGTTTATCAACGATGGGTCGAAGTGAGCAGGCTAGTACAAAAGAGCCAAATGCTAAAAGTGCAGTATTTTGTATTTGTCCAATAAACCAAATTAAAAATATTATTAATAATATAAACAGTATATTTTTGAAATTTATTCCTTTATTAAAAAACATATTGAATTTCCTTTTTGGGAAATTATAGCATGTAAAAGGGACAAAGTAATTAGCGTAAGGATTTAATTTGTCTTTGTTTAAATTTATAAATTTTGTAAAAAGTAATTATCAAATCAACAACAAAACTTATTTTTAGATATTATTTCAGTATGAATATTCAAAGCATTCAAAGCGTTAAACCATCGTTTAAAGCCGCTTATGTGAGCATAAATGCTATATCAGATACTCACGGAGAGTTGCTTCTTTCTAATAGTGCGCTTGAGGAGATGCGAAAAAGAAAGAGTGATATTTTCTATACCGAAAACAAAGGTTGTGCAAATATAATTGCTGTTTGTGGTGATTGGTTTATGAATGGTGGAAAAAAAGGATATATAACTGATCCTAAAAAACCTTTGGCTGGTTTTCAACTTACAATGTTGAATGAATTTTTTGCACAAATAAAGGAATTGGTTAAAAATACAAAAACGCTTTTTACCCTTGGTAATCACGAGTTTGATGGAGGTGTTTTTCTTTTAGATGAAATATTGTCTGGGGTTGATGCTGATATAATTGCTTCAAATTTAAATTTAGAAGAATCTTATAATTTATCAAAAAGCATAAGTGGAAATAAAATTTTTAATGAAAAAGTAATTGACGTTGAGGACGATAAAAATCCTAATTTAAAACATAAACTCTTATTCCTTGCTGTTATGCCAGTTAATTTAAAAATGTATCAAAAGGAATTGGATGGTATTTCGTTGACTGATTTAAATGATAAACCATTGGCTAATATTGAAATTGATGATTATCAAAACACTTTAAATGAATGTGCCGATAGAATAGCTAAATTTAAAAATGAAAATCCGAATGGTATTGTTATTTTTCTTAGCCACGCCGGTGCTGACTTGGCGGATAATCTAGCGAGAATATCTGATATAGATATTGCCTTTGATGGGCATGAACATAAAACTAAAACTAGAGTTGTTAATAGAACACCTATTATTCCTCTTTCAAAAGATTTTCAAAAAATTGCAAATGCTAAGATAGAAATTGGTGATAATGGTCAAATAGATGCAATGCGTTTGTTTGATTTTGATGCTTCTAAAAATAAAAGAAGGGGACCTTTATTCCATTTTTATCATAAGTTATTGGCAAAAGATATAGAAAAAATATATTCTGTCAGGGCGGATAATCCTGATGTTGAAATATTGGACGATAAAGGGGTTAGAGAGGGAAATAGTTTTCTGGCAAATTTTATAACAGATTCAGTTTTGGCTGAAATTAAAAAGAAAGATGCATCTGTTGATATATTCGCAATTAATGCTTCTGCAATAAGGCACCCTATAGAAGTTTCTGATGAACCATCAGTTTCTTCATTTGATATTAAAAATGTTCTTGCTGGTATAAAAGAAGATGATGGGCAAATAATGCTCACTGATGTTAACGGTATAGAGCTAATTTTTATGGTAATTGATAATATGTTATTTAGTAGGACAAAACCTCAAAAAAATCCGATAATTCATTATTCTGGACTGGTGATAGATAGACAAAAAATAATAAAAGCGATAGAAGAGTGTAAATCATTTGAAGAAATTTCTCAATATATAATTCTTTCTAATACGAATGAGCCTGTTGATTTGCGCAAAACTTATAAAATTGCGAACGTAGAAAAATATTTTAATAAATCACAAATAACTGCTATTAAAAAATTAAAAAATAGGTCTGAATATTTTGGCGCAACTGTACAGGATTTGTTTCAACAGCATTTTGTACAAGAAAAAGATAATTTATGGGCAAAGTGTGATTTTCGTATTAATTAATTAAATTGACCTATTAATTAAAAGAAAAAAATAATATATAATTACTTCTATGAAAAAGCTTTTTGAGATAAAAAATCTAAATATGCACTATCCCCTTTTAGATGGGGTTATGGGAAATATAAAAGGGTATGTTTATGCTTTAAATGACGTGAGTATAGATATTTATGAAAATGAAATACTTGCTCTTGTTGGCGAATCAGGTAGCGGAAAATCTACTTTAGGTAATAGTATTTTAAAATTACTAAATCCAACATCTGGTGAAGTCTTATTTGATGGAAAAAATATTCTTCAAAAAACAAAGAAAGAATTAAAATCATTTAGAAAACAGTCTCAGTTGATTTTTCAAAATCCGTATATGAGTCTTAATCCAAGGATGAAAATATATCATCTATTAAAAGAACCATTTGTTATACATGGGATAAAAGATAAAGATGAAATAAATTTAAGGATAAAAAATATACTTGAAATTACAGGCTTGTCAGAGGATGTTTTGGATAGATATCCACATGAATTTTCTGGTGGACAAAGACAAAGAATTGCTATTGCCAGAGCGATAATTCTTAATCCTTCATTTATAGTTGCAGATGAGCCGGTTAGTGCTTTGGATGTTAGTATTCAGGCTCAAATTGTTAATTTATTAATTGATTTAAAAAAACACCTTAATCTTACAATGCTTTTTATTTCACATGATTTAAGTGTTGTAAAATATATATCTGATAGAATTGCAGTTATGTATTTGGGGGAAATTGTAGAAATTGCTTCAAAAGAAGAGTTTTTTAGTAATCACAAACATCCGTATTCAGAAGCACTTTTGAGTGCTGTTCCAGTTATAAGTGAAGATAAAAAAAATAAAAAGATTTTATTATCTGGAGATATTCCTTCTCCCCAAAATCCACCAAAGGGTTGTAAATTTCATACGAGATGTCCTTATGCTTTTAAAAAATGTAAATGTGAAAAACCAAGTCTTAAGGAAATTTCCCCATCTCACAATGTTAGATGTTTTCTTTTTGAAAGTTAAGTAGTAGTTTTGCAATGCAAAATTTATTGGGCTATAATAGTTCTGTAAGTGAACTATTGTAGAAGCAATGACTAAATTACAATCATATGTTAAAGAAACGATAACGTATAAAGCAATATACATGTTGCTTCATTATTTGCATGATTTTTTGGAAACTTTTGGCAATATTTCATTTAGATTTTGTCAGGTTTTAAAATATTTGTTTTCTTTTCAAATAAATTTTAAGCAACTATTGGAACAATCTTCAAGATTTGCGGTTGATTCTTTGCCAATCACGCTTTCTATTGTTTCAATGACTGCAATAATTCTTGCAATGCAAATAGCACCAGAAATGGTAAAACAAGGCGGGAAAGATTATATAGGTCTTTTGGTCGCACTTACTATGGTTAGAGAAATTGGCGTTATAATGTCAGGTTTCGCAATTATATCAATGATAGGCTCTTCTCAAGCAAGTGAACTTGCAACAATGCGTGTAACGGAACAAATAGATGCAATGAATGTACTTAAGGTGTCTCCATTTCAATATTTGTTCTTACCAAGAGTTCTTGCTGGTTTCATAATGATGCCTTTTGTAGTTGTTATTTCTTCAACAGTTGGAATATTAACAGGTGGTTTAACTGCAATGTTTGCTGCTAAAGATGTTACTTGGCTTTGCTATATAACTTCTGTTTGGCAAGGGTTATATATTAGAGATATTAATATAATGCTATTTAAATCGGCTTGTTTTGGTGCTTGTATAAGTTTAATTAGTTCAAGTTGTGGTTATGATGCATCTGGCGGAGCGAAAGGTGTAGGTATTGCAACAACAAAAGCTGTTGTTTGGTCTTTTGTTGCAATTGTAATTATTGACTGTATATTTGCAGCAGCATTTTATGTCTAAAAAGGTAAAAAGAGATGGCTATAAAGGTTCAAAATTTAACAAAGGTATTCGATAATAAAAAGGTATTAGATAATATTTCTTTTACAGTGGAAGAGGGGGAAATACTTTCTATTGTCGGATTTAGTGGTTCGGGAAAAAGTACCATACTTAAAATATTGTGTGGGCTTTTGTCTCCTGATTCTGGAATTATTGATATTGGCAATGGCGATGTTGCAATGGTATTTCAATATTCTGCTTTGTTTGATTCTTTGAATGTATTAGATAATATTTCTTTTGCATTGAATGAAAGAAAAGAGTTTAAGGGTAAATATACAAAAGCAGAAATAAAAGAAATTGTTGCAAGAAGTCTAAAAACAGTAGGACTTGAAGGTATTGAAGATAAGTTTCCCCATGAACTTTCTGGTGGTATGCAAAAAAGGGTTAGTCTTGCTCGTGCTATTGTTACAAAACCTCAATTTATTCTTTATGATGAACCTACGGCTGGTTTAGACCCTGTTGCATCTACAGTGATTGAAGATTACATTTTGCGTTTAAGAACGGAAACAAAAGCAACTTCAATTGTGGTTACTCACCAAATGTCAACAATAACAAGATGTTCAGATAAAGTAATTATGCTATATGATGGACATATTGTATTCAGAGGTACTCCTGCTGACCTTCTAAAACAAGATAATCCTTATACACAACAGTTTGTATCGGCATCTACAGAAGGTCCTATGAAAATAACTGCTTCAAGTTTTTAGTTTTTAATTTTTGTTGTAAAATGAAATTAGGTAAGGAAAGACAATGAAATTTTCATCATCATTTAAAGTTGGAATATTAGCATTATCAGCAATAATTATATTAGTTTTTACTGTACTTTGGATAAAAGGTAAAGCTATTTCAAGCGCAGAGAGATTAACAGTTAGTTTTAAAGATGTTAATGGTATGCGTGCTGGTAGTGGCGTTCAAATGATGGGCGTTAGAATTGGTCAGGTGGAAGAGATAAAACCAAAATTAAATTTTGCAGATAGTTATGTTGATGTAAAATTTGTTATTACTGAACCTAATGTGGTTATTCCAAGAGCATCTGAAATTTCAATTCAGCAATCTGGTATTATTGGTGAACAGTTCCTTGAAATTACTCCACCAAAAGAAAAAGTTATTTATATTCCAGAAAGTAATAAATCAAAAATTGTACACGCTGAAGATAAAGTTCAAATGAAACTTGATGGCAAGTATTATGATATTGGCGTTATAAAAAAGGTTGAAATAGTTGAGACGAACTCTTTACCTATTTTAGTTAAAGAAAATATCAAAACAAAAAATTCATACAAAATTAAGTATATTGTTGATTTGCCTGGGTTGGTAACTCCAGAACAACTTGATGGAGTTATTGTTAGTGTGGATAGTGATAAAAAATTGCGATTAATTCCAAAAGGAAATATTGATGTACCATATCCTATAACTAATTCTCCATATACGGTAATTGAACCTATGAGAATAGCAGATTTTCTTGCTCTTCAATATCGAAGCGCTGAGTCTTTAATAGAAACAAATGAAAGAATTTCAATGCTTTTATCTGATGATGTTATTAGAGATTTACAGCAAACAGCAATTAATGTTACTGAATTTACTGAAAAAGCAAATGTTACTATGGCAAAAGCACAAGAACTCATTGATTTGTCTAAAGCAGAAATTGAAATGCTTTCTGATAAGGTTAATGTCCTTTCCGAAAATCTTATTGCTTTAACAGATAATTTAAATCAAATTGCTGGGGATAAAGATTTTGTTGAAAACATTGCGAATGCCACAAAATCATTCTCAAGACTTTCTGATAATGTTTCAAATCTTTTGGAAAATCCTGAAACTCAAAATACATTGACTAATATTCAAATTACGGCAAAGAATGTTGCTGAGCTTTCTAGTTATATAAATGATATGTCAAAGGATGCAAATTTAAAGAAAAATATAAAAGATTCTGTTGTTAAGTTGAATACTGCTCTTGATAAGTTAACAATTACTTTAGATACTGTTAACTATGCAACAGAGGATGAAGAAAAGCTTAAACAAACAATGGATGATATAAATGCTACTTCAGAAAATCTTAGAAAATTTTCTGAAAAATTAAATAAGAGATTCTTATTGTTTAGATTATTGTTCTAGGTTTAATATGAAACTTTTTATATCAAGAATACACTACAAAAAAGATTTAAATATATATGAAAAGAGCGCATATTTTGCATTAAAGTTTTTTAGCCTCTTTTATAATGTAGTGTCTATTTTAAGAAATAAAATGTACGATAAAAAAATCTTACGCTCATATGGTTCAAAAGCATTTGTTGTATCTGTTGGAAATCTTACAACAGGTGGAGTTGGGAAAACTCCATTCACAATAGAAGCAGCGAAATATTTTCTTTCTAAAAATAAGAAAGTTGCAATAATTTCAAGGGGATATGGTGCAAAACTTTCCAATAATGAACCTAACCTTATTTCTGATGGTTCTGGTAGTCAATTCAAAGCATCTGTTGCTGGAGATGAGCCTGTAATGCTTGCTAATAACTGTAAGGGTGCTTATGTGGTTACTTGTAAAAGTAGGATTAAGGCAGAAAAATTCTTGATGAAAAAGTATTCACCAGATGTGATAATTCTTGATGATGCTTTTCAACACAGAAAAATTAAACGTGATTTAGATGTTGTTCTTGTTGATGCAAAGAATAAATTTGGAAATGGTAATGTGCTTCCTGCTGGTCCATTGAGAGAAAATCTTTCTTCAATTGAAAGAGCAAAGAAGATTGTTGTTGTAAATAAGGGATTTAATACAGAAAAAACACTTAAATTCTGCGATTTTCTTAAAGAAAAATATAATAAAGATATTTATTTATGTAAGATGGAGCCATCTGGAATTTATAATATTAATTCTAATGAACAACTTCCTTTGGGAAGTAAGGTTATGGCATTTTCAGCAATAGGGCAGCCAGAAGGCTTTTATGATTTCTTAAAACAAGATCATAAATTAGTAGCTGTTCTTGAGTTTGAAGATCATCATATTTATGATAGAAATGATGTCGCTAAAATAATTGAATATGCGCAAGAAGAAAACATTGTAAATATAGTAACAACAGAAAAAGATGCAGTTAAATTAATCGATATTATCAAGGATATTGATATGCCAGTTAATTTTTATGTTCTTAAATTAAAATCTTATATGGACGTAAAGGAAGTTTTTGGTGAGTAAAAAAATACTTGTTGTAAGATACAGATTTATAGGTGATATGATTCTTACAATTCCATTTTTAAGAAATTTAAGATATGCGTATCCGGATAGTCAGATTGATATGCTAGTTGCTCCCAATTCAGGAGAGGTAATAGAAAATTGTCCTTATGTTGATAATTTTATTTACTTTGACACAACAAGAAAGCACAAATACGAAAATGGAAGTGGAAAAAAACAATCTTTTTGGCATTATGTTTCTCAGTTGAGAAAAGGAAAATATGATAAAGCCTATGTATTAAAACGTTCATTGTCAAGCGCATTATTATGTTTTTTTGCTGGTATCAAAGAACGTGTTGGTTATGATACTGAAAATAGAGGGATTTTCCTTTCTAAAAAAGTTAAATATGATAATATTAGGCACGAGGCTTTGTGTATGCTTGATGTTCTTGAAAAAGATGGAATAAGCATAAAAGATAATTATCTTGAAAATTGGATTGATGTTAAAAGTGAAGAAAAAGTTCAAAGGCTTTTTGAAGAAAATAAAATATCTGAAGAAGCAATAAAGGTTGTTGTGAGTGCAACCGCTAGTAATCCAAATAAAACTTGGGATATAAATCGTTTTGCACAAGTAATAAAATATTTGTCTGACGAAAAAAAAGCGCAAGTAATTTTTATTGGTGCTCCATCTGACAAACAGATTTATGAGAACATGAATTATGGTGTTAATTTGGCTATTCCTCCTGTAAATTTGTGTGGGAAGGTTAATTTAAAGGATAGTCTTGCCGTATTAAAACGAGTTGATTTTATAATTGGTAATGACTCTGGCACGTTACATATGGCTGCTTCAGTTAATACCAAAGTTATAGGCTTATATGGACCAATGCCATTTGAAAAATGGAAAATTTTAGGTGATGGTAGTATCCCTTTAAAAGCAGATTTAGATTGTATGCCTTGTTATTTAAGAAAAAAATGTCCAAATAATAAAGCTTGTCTGAATTTAATTACTGTCGAACAAGTTAAACAAGCAATTGAGAAAATTATTTCAGTTTAAATCATTGAAAACAGGCTTTCATAATATTTTGAATAACAATTAATAACTATGTATGCAACCATACAGCCTATTAAAATTAAAATAGCAGGTTCTGTAAGTTTAGAAATTACAGCAATCGAAGTTTCAAGTTTTTTTGTGTAATCATCAGAAATTACTTTTAAAACCTTGTCTAATTCTCCCGCTTTTTCTCCAGTTGATATTTGTGAAATAGTACGTTGAGGAAAAACATTTGCTACCATAATTGCTGTTGTTATTTCACAACCTTTTTGTATCATTAATGATGATTTTTTTATTTTTGTTCTGATGTCATTTATTCCTATAGTCCCTCCTGCTAATTCAACAGCATCTGCTATAGGAATGCCCGCTTCGTATGAAAGTGCGAGAACCATAAAGAAGTTTTGGAAATAGTAATTTTTAACAAGTTTTGATGCTACTGGGAGTTTTGTTATAAAACTGAAAAATCGTTGTTGTGCTTTTTTGTTTTTTACTAAGAATATTATGATGCCTGCTAAAATTCCCAAAACAACGATTTCATTAAATATTGTGATAAATATTAATTTCATAATTTGTGCTTGGCATATTCCGTCAAACATTGATTCAAAAATCTTAAAAATAAATGATTTAAAGAAAACAAAAATTGCAATTGCTAAAACAAAGATACAAGCAGGATATGTTAGCGATGAAATAATTTTACTTTTAACATCTTCTTCCCTTTGAATATTCGCAGTTAAAGAGGATAGAACTTCATCTAATTTCCCAGATTCTTCTCCTGCACATATCAACATCGTATAGGCTTTTCCTAATGCATTTTGATATTTACAAAAGGCTTCTTTTAAAGATTTTCCTTGTTCTAATTGGTTTAATACAGCAGAACTCAATATCTGAAGGTTTTTACTAGCAGTAGTTATGGATATTGATTTAAAAATTTCTTGGATTGGGAGTCCAGATTTATATTGAAAAAATAAAGCATTTATAAATTCTGATTTTTCTTTTATAGAAAAAATTATGCATCTGGCATATGCTTCTGAATGACTATGTTTTTTTTCTGTTTTAGTATCAGAAAGAGAAAGTTCAAGAATCGTCAAACCTTTTGATGTAAGATTATCTACGGCATCTGAAACATCTTGTGCAATAATGTATCCGGTTTCTGTTTCATCATTTATATTTTTTACTCGATAAAAAAATTTGCTCATATTTTTATTATATAAAATTTTGAGTTAAATATACATACTTTTGTGATAGTATAATTTTATGAATTCATATGTATTACCTTTAGTCTTAACTTTATTAGCAGGGATGTCGACATTAATAGGCGGCTTCGTCACTTTCTTTATCAAAAGAAATAACTTGAGAGCACTTTCTGTTGGACTTGGCTTTTCTGCTGGAGTAATGATTTATGTAAGTTTAAGCGAACTTATGGACGAAGCGCCTAAAATGCTTTGTTCATATTACAATGAAATTTCCTCTCAAGCATTGGCGTTTGGCGGATTTTTTCTTGGTATTGTAATTGCCATTGCAATTGACTGTTTTGTGCCAGATCATATAGAATCAAATTTTCTAGATAGATCAGCAAAAGTTCAACAAAGAAAAAAAATTCAAAGAGCGGGTTTTATCACTGCAATCGCAGTCTCATTGCATAACTTGCCTGAAGGTATTACAACCTTTCTTGTTTCAAGTCAGGATATAATGCTTGGTATTCCAGTTGCAATAGCAATTGCTATCCATAACATTCCTGAGGGTATTGCGATTGCACTTCCTGTTTTCCACGCAACAGGAAAGAAAAGGTTAGCAATATTATATACATTTTTATCTGGAATTTCAGAACCAGTTGGCGGTTTAATTGGTGTTATTTTGTTAAAAACTATTATGCCAGCTCAATGTATAGGAATAATGACTGCGGCTGTTGCTGGTATTATGGTTTATATTTCTTTTGATACGCTTCTTCCTTTGGCGAGGGAATATGGTGAAAATCACCATGTAATTATTGGTATTATGTCTGGTATGCTTATAATGGGTTTTGGGCTTATTTTCCTATAATTTGTATTCCATTATATAATCATCCATAACGAAGTTATTTCCAATATCTGTTATGACATCGTTTGTTATCGTAAATCCCCATTTTTTGTAGGATTTTATTGTATTTGAATTATATTTGTTAACGGTTAATCTTATCGAAAGTTTATTGTATTTTTTTGCGATTTTTGTTATTTCTTCAAATGCCTTTTTACCTTTACCTTGTCCTCTATATTCTTTTTTTATGTATAGTTTTGAAAGAAAAAGATATTCTTCTTTTGGGCAAAGTCCAAAATATCCAATTTGTTTATTATTTTCTTCTAATATGGTGTAAATGTATTTTTCATCTTCAATTTGTTTCTTGATTGCTTTAAATGACTGAAATTTTGCAATCATATAATCTATTTGCTCGGGAGACAATATTTTAGGCCAGTATTCGTGCCATATATCTGATGCTAGTGAGGCTATTTTTTCTATTTCGTTATCTGTTTTTATGTTTAAAAAATTCATTTTACCTCAATGTTGGAATATATCCTGAATAAATAAGACTTGAGAAATCTTCAAAATAACTTATTTGAGTGGCACTGCCAGCAGGAATGTATATTTTAAATTGGTTATTCAAGGGAATACCAATTGCATTCGCAATGGCGGATTGTATAATTTCGCCATGTGTTATTATTATCAGCCTTTTGTGAATATTATTCTTTATTATGTTTTGTATGATATTATTAATTCTTTTGTTAAACTCTATTAAAGGTTCTGCATTTTCAGGGGTGTAATTTTCTGCATCTTGATAAAATTGTTCAATTTTATTTGGAAATTTCTGCATAATTTCTTCAACGGATAATCCGTTGAAAATACCTTTTTTTCGGCTTGTAAAATTGTAAAGTATTTCAAAATCTTGATTGTATATATCTGATAATATTCTTGTGCTTTGAACGCATCTTAGCGCAGGGCTTGTATATATTTTATCTGTTTTTATTCCGGAAGAGGCAATCCATTCAGAGATGTTCTCCATCTCAATTCTTCCAGTTTCATTTATGGCAGGGAATCTTTCATCATCAAAAAAACGACGTTCTTCAGTGTTAATTGTTGTGCCGTGTTTTATAAAAGTTATTTTGCATTTTCTTTTAAACATGGTTTTATTATAACATTTTTGAAAATGCTTTTAAAGACCGTTAAATCGCTGAGTATTTGCCAATCATAGCATTATATTGCCTGTGATAATTATGACACTAGATAAAATTGTAAACAATTGGTATTAAACATATATTTGTAGTACAATATAAGCATATAGGTGTAGAGGTGGGATTTAGCATGACAACACAAGCAAATAATTATGATGCAAGTAATATACGAGTTTTAGAGGGATTAGAAGCAGTAAGACTTAGACCAGGGATGTATATCGGTTCTACGAGTCAGAGAGGACTTCATCACTGTGTTTATGAAATTGTTGATAACTCAATTGACGAATCACTCGCTGGTTATTGTAAACATATTAAAGTTACAATCAATAAAGATGATAGTGTTACAGTTGAAGATGATGGACGTGGTATTCCTGTTGATGTAAAACCAGAAACAGGAAAATCAGCGTTGGAAATTGTTCATACAGTCCTCCACGCCGGTGGTAAATTTGGTGATGGTGGTTATAAGGTATCAGGTGGTTTGCATGGTGTTGGTGCTTCAGTTGTTAATGCATTATCAGAAAAAATGGTTGTTGAGGTTTCAAGAGCAGGCTTTGTTCATCGTCAAGAATATATGAGAGGTGAACCAACAGGACCAGTTGAAAAAATTCGTGAAACAGAAAAAACAGGTACTAAATCTACATTTTGGCCTGATCCTGAAATTTTTAAAGAAACAACCGTTATGGATAGAGAAGTTATTGCTAACCGTTTAAGAGAAATGGCTTTCTTGAACAAAGGTTTAAAGATTTCTTTTATTGATGCTAAAACGGATAAAGAAGAAGTTTTTCACTATGAAGGTGGTATTGGAAGTTACGTTGAATTTTTAAATAAAAATAAAAACGTAATGTTTGAAAATCCAGTATATATGGATAGAACGATTGATGGTATTGCTGTTGAAATAGCACTTCAATATACAGATGCTTATAATGAAACTGTTTTAAGTTTTGCAAATAACATCAACACTCATCAAGGTGGTACTCACTTAACAGGTTTTAGAAATGCAATTACACGTGTATTAAATGATTATGCAAGAAAAAACAATCTTCTAAAAGATGCTGATCCTAATTTTACAGGTGATGATGTAAGAGAAGGTTTAACAGCAATAGTTAGCGTAAAATTGGGAGAACCACAATTTGAAGGTCAGACAAAAGAAAAACTTGGAAATACAGAAGCACAAAGTGCGGTTAATGATGTTGTAAGAGAAAAATTTCAAGAATGGCTTGAATTTAATCCAAAACATGCAAAATTAATTATTGAAAAAATATTGCAAGCACAAAGAGCTAGAGAAGCCGCTAGAAAAGCAAGAGATTTAACAAGAAGAAAGTCTGTTCTTGAAAACTCAACTCTTCCTGGTAAACTTGCAGACTGTTCTAACAGAGAACCTGAAAAATGTGAATTGTACATAGTTGAGGGTGATTCTGCTGGTGGTAGTGCAAAACAAGGTAGAAACAGAATGTTTCAAGCGATATTGCCTTTGAGAGGTAAAATCCTTAATGTTGAACGTGCTAGACTTGACAAAATGTATGGAAACAATGAAATTCAATCTTTGATTCAAGCAATTGGTATAAATATAAGCAAAAATGAAGAAGAGGTTAATCTTGAAAAGCTTCGTTATCATAAAATTATATTTATGACAGATGCTGATGTCGATGGTGCTCATATTAGAACATTATTGCTTACTTTCTTCTTTAGATATGCAAAACCATTAATTGACAATGGATATGTTTATATTGCTCAACCACCATTGTATAAACTTACAATTGGTAAAAATTCGGAATATCTATATGATGATAGAGCATTAGATAAAACATTAAGAGAAAGAGGAACAATTGGTTTAACTCTTTGTGATAACGCAAAAGACAAAGTTGTTGCAAATACAGAGCTTGTTACTTTAATCGGTAATATGTCAGCATATTATAATTCATTTAATAGTCCTATTATTAACGCTGTTCCTTCTGTTGTTATAAGAGGATTAGTTAGAGCGGATATTAAATTTGATGATTTTGATAATCCAGATAGAATGGAAGAAATAATTGCATACTTGCAACACTATGTAAAAGACCATGCGGAAAATTATGGTATTGTCGAAGCAAAAGATTATTCTGTATCTTTGAAACAAAATCTTGATACGGGGAAATATGCGATTAAAGTTGATTTAGGTGAAGATATTGAACCTGTTACGATTACTCAAAATTTAATCAAATCATCTGAATATAATCGTATTAAAAGTTCTTATCCTTTAATCAGAAGTTTCTTGTTTGAGGAAGAAAAATCATTATGTTTAAATACAGGGAATGAAGATCTTGTTATTACTTCTTTTACAGAACTTCAACGAATAATTGAAGAAAGAGGTAAAAAAGGTGTTGGTATCCAAAGATTTAAAGGTTTAGGTGAAATGATGCCTCAACAGTTGTGGGAAACAACAATGGATCCTGCAAATAGAACATTGTTAAAAGTAACGATTGAAGATGCTGTTTTGGCAGATCAGTTGTTTGATGTTCTTATGGGTGACAATGTTGAACCAAGAAGAGAATTCATTGAACAAAATGCTATTTATGCAACAAATATTGATACATAATTTTACCGTAATTAAGAGGTAGGATTTTGAATTTAATAATAAAAATTCTAAAACTAAAAATAACAAGAATAATTTTATTGTTATTGTTTTTATCCTTTGTATTATCGCTTTTTATTTTTAAAGGGTGGTATGTAAAACAATATAATAAAGGTGTTGGATTTTATTATGTAAATAAAGGTGATAATGCCTACAGAAATAGAAAGTATCAAAAAGCGGTTGATTTTTATCGTGCAGCATTGAGTCATTATCCCGAACATTCTGGGGCAAGTTGTAATCTTGGAAATATTTATGTTAGTTTTGAAAATTATTATGAAGCTGTTAATGCGTATGAAAATGCTTTAAAGTATAGTCCAGATTATATTAGTTGCCGTATGGATTTGGGGATTATTTTGGCAGAAAAAATGGCTGATTATGATAGAGCTATTCAAGAGTATGGAAAAATTATAAATACAAATTCTAATGGAATTGACATTCCATTGGTATACAATAACAAAAAAACAACAAAAATAAATAAAGGTCGTGCTTACTATAATATGGGACTTGCTTACAGAGGTAAAGCAGTATATATGGGAGATCGTTCCGCCTTTGCTATTAAATATTTAGAAAAAGCGAGAGAATCATATTTAGAGGCTTTAAAATATCTTGAAAATGATTTTGATACTTACTATAATCTTGCACTTACAGAGCATTTGCTTGGAGATTATAATGATGCAAGTAAAAATTATTGTAATGCGATAAATATCAATCCTGAAAATTTTGAAGCACATTACAATTTTGCTCTATTACTAAGAACAATGAGAAAAAATAAAGAAGCACTCGCAGAATTTGAAAAATCAACAATGCTTATTGATGCTTCTACTAGAGAGAATAAAGATACATATATATTTGGAATTATGAGTGAAATTAAACGCAGAATTTTGAATGAAGGCGGACATGAATATCTTTTACAAAGAATTGATTTGACCTCTGTTCCTGCTGAAGATATCGTTTATTCACAAGGAAAAGTTATGCTTTCAAAACAAAAAGAAGTTAATATGAAAGAATTTTTGAAGTGTAAGTATACAGAAGAACCTGAAGAGAAGTAGTATGATGCAACAAAAAGATTATATTGAATTTATAAGTAGACTGGCAAATTTGCTTGCTGAAAAAATTTCCCCCTCAACAACAACGATTGAAGTTAGTGGATTATTTAAAACTTATCTCGGTGTTCGTTCTGTTGATATTGTCATTTGGGACAATAAAAATATGCTTTTGAAAGATTTTATTTGTAATTGGAAATTATTTGATGATGAAGAACAAATAAGAACAGTTAATTATATTTTTAGTTGTCTTTCAATGGAAGGAAAAAATAAGTTTTATTTTAACGAAAAAGATTATAGTTGTTCTTTGAATGAAATAGATTTATCTGAAATTTTTTCAAATATAGAAGAAGATAATGTTTTATATTATCCACTGATTACTAATTCTGATGTTTTTGGACTTATTAAATTAGATTTTTCTGATGAACTTGTACTTACTAGAGAATTTTTAGAAATAATAAATGTCGCATCTAAAATATTATCTGGGGCAATCAATAACTATACATTGAATGAGCAGATGGAAATAAGTTTGAATTTTTATAGGGCAATGAAAGATATTGCAAAAACAATTGAAAGTCAATATGAACTTTCATATATTATTCCTATTATTGGCGAAATGATAGATAGATTTATGTCTAGTCATCTCATTTATATTTTTATATATAAGGAAAATAAATTTGATTTAGTGTGGCCAATCGCTTGTAAAGATAAAAACGTGTATGATTTATTGGAAAAAGTTGATTTAAAAACAGAATATTTATTATCAGAAAATTCAAAAATTGGGATATTCCCCATTTCAAATGGTACAGAGCTTTTAGGTGCAGTCGCTGCATATAGTAATATTGATAAATTGATGCAAAAAGATGTTGATTACTTGGTTCAATTAACAAGACAATCAGGATTAACAATTCAAAGAGCAAATATGTATGCCGAAGTCTTGAAACATGCGACATTAGATGCTCTTACTGGTTTAAATAATCGTCGACAATTTGAAATTCGTTTAAAGCAAGAAACAGCAAATAGTAAAAGAAATAATATTTCTTTGTGTGCAATGATGCTTGATGTTGATTATTTTAAAAAGATTAATGATACCTATGGTCATTATGCAGGAGATTGTGTTTTAAAGAGTGTTTCAGGCATAATTCAAAAAGAAATAAGAGAATATGATATTGCATGTCGATATGGTGGCGAAGAATTTTTTATAATATTGCCTCAAACAGGGATAAAAGAAGCAAGTTTAGTTGCTCAAAGGCTTAGAAAAACTATAGAAGATGCAAAAATAGATATAAAAGATGCTGGGGTTGAAGAAGTCTCATATTTAAAAGTTACTGTTAGTATTGGTGTTTGCCAATATGATTGTGATATGAGTTCTGAAGAATTTTTACAAAGAGCGGATAAAGCTCTTTATGAAGCAAAAACGACTGGAAGAAATAGAGTAATAGTGAGTTAAAAAGTGAAGTATTTAAGATATTTATTGATAACATTAATAGTTATAATACCCAGTGTTATAACTGTCTTGATTTATAATGATAAAATAACGCAAAATTCACCTGTTTTTTATAAGCAAGGAACTGATTTTTATAATAATGGTGATTATCAAAATGCTTATTATAATTATTCAAAAATAAAACGTATTAGCCCATTATATTCTATGGCGCTTTATAAGCAAGCGAAAAGTGCTCAAAATTTGGGCGATTATTCAACTGCTGCAATGAAATATGATTTGTATCTTCAAAAAGCAACGACTAATATTTTTAATGCTTCTGCTAGATATAATCTTGCAAAAAGTTATTTTTATTTAAAAAAATATGATGAAGCAAAGGAACAATTTTTAATTATAAAAAATGAAAAAAAGGATAAACCTTTAAAAGAAGATTATTTTTTAGGGTTGTTGTTTAAAAAAGAAGACAAAAATAAAGCAGCAGATTATTTCAGAAGTTATTTAGATGGTGTTTTAACTGATAAAATTGAAGATAAAACATGTTTACTTGCAAGTGCTGAAGAACTCGCTACTCTTGGAATTAATCTTAATGATAATGATAAAAAACTTATAGGTCAGGCTTATTTCATAAATAAAAAATATTCTGCTTCTCTTGAATTTTTTTCTAAACTTCCTTTATCGGATTATTGGGACTATATAGTTCTTGCTAATCACTATGCTGGAAATAAGGTTGTTGCAAAAAAATTAATCGAAAATGGTATTGTTGTTTATTCTTCCACATCTGATACTGAAAGATTACATAAAATTTATGATATTTATACTTCATATATGTCTGGGGTAAAAGTTCGTAATTGGACTCAAATGTATAAAATTACTCAGTCAAATTCTCTTAAAGGAAATGATTATGTAATGTATAAATTGGCAGGCATGTTGCCAAAAGATAAAGCAGTTGAATTATATAAATCTATATCAGAAAAATATCCATATTCTGATTATGCACCAGAATCTTTATGGAAAGTTTTTTGGTATGAATATTATACTAAAAGAAATTATGCTCAGGCTGAAAAACTTGCTGTGAAGCATATTAAACAATATACAAAAGTTAAATCAGAGCCTAAAATGATATTTTGGCTTGCCAAAGTGCAAATGAAATTAAATAAAGTTGCAGAGGCACAAAGTACTCTTTCTAAACTAACATCAAGATTTCCTGATAATTACTATGGTATAAGAGCAGAATTTATATTGAATAAAAGAAACGATTTTTGGGCAACTAATCTTACAGACTCTATCAGCAATAAAGAAAGAATTGGTTTTCCAATTAGTCTTTCAGATATAGATATTAAAGATTTAAAAATTATAAATACAATTTTTTCTTTAGGCGATTATACAGTTTGGCTTGATGCGGATTTTAATGATAATAAAATTGTCGAAAGTTGGTTTGAAGCAAGAAAAGGGAAAAAATCTTCGTCTGTTGTATTGGCTAGGGATACAATAGAACAAATGGAGGTTAAACCATTGTTTATAAGTTCTGCATATAAATTAGCATATCCTTTATATTATATAAATGAAATTAATGCCGCAAGTGAAAAATTTAGACTTGACCCATATTTAATTATGGCGTTGATTAGAGAAGAAAGTTATTTTAATAAAAATGCTAGAAGTTCAACTAATGCGGTAGGTTTAATGCAATTAATGCCTGCAACTGCTAATTTTATAATTTCAAAATTTTCTCTTAAAATTCCATTGGATAAAGATATAACAGATGAAAAGGTTAACATCTATCTTGGTTGTATATATTTAAAATATTTAAAAGAACGTTTTAATAATAACGACTTATATGTAATTGCTGCATATAATGGCGGTGAAGGTAGTGTTAATAGATGGTTAAAAACAAAAAATTCTGATCCAGATGAGTTTGTTGAGAATATTCCTTATGATGAAACAAATAATTATGTAAAAAAGATATTCAAAACATATCATTTATATAGAAAAATCTATAAATAACTTAATCTAGAAATATTAATTTATTTATTTGAAAAAGTTGACTTTTTTAAATATAAAAAAATGTTAATACATGCCAAATTCGTTACACAAATTTAAACGCTGGAAAGCCTTGTGGCGTTTGTCATTCTAAAGATTGATTTTTTTTATATACTTTTGATGTATTTACATGTCAAAAAAAAATATCTATCATGGTAAAACTAAAGTTATCTTCGGAAAATTAATAAGCCGAAACTATGGGGAAGTGTAATTAAAAAATTAACAGAGGAGATGTTATGGAAAAAATAGTAAAAAGAGACGGGTCGATTGTTTCTTTTGATGCGTCGAAAATTGAAAGCGCTATTTTAAAAGCGGCAAAAGTTACAAAAGAATTTGATGAGAAAGCCGCACAAAAAGTTACTAAAAAAGTAGTTTTGATGGCTGAAGAAGTTGCCAATAGAAAAGAATCGAATCTTAAGGCACCTACAGTTGAAGAAGTTCAAGATGCTGTTGAACTTGCTTTGTATTCTTTCGGCTATACGGCAACTGCGAAAGCATACATCCTCTATCGTGAACAAAGAACAAGAATAAGAGATTTCGCTGCTGGTTTAAACATAGATATGGTTGATGATTATCTTAAACAACTTGATTGGCAAGTAAATGAAAACTCTAATATGTCATATTCTATTCAAGGTTTAAACAATTATATTGCTTCAAATATAAGTAAAAATTATTGGTTAAACAAAATATATCCTGAAGAAATCAAAAATGCGCATCAAAAAGGAGATATTCATATCCACGATTTAAACATCATTTCTGTTTATTGCGTAGGTTGGGATTTAAAAGATCTTCTTATGGAAGGGTTTAAAGGTGTTAAAGGTAAAGTTTCAAGCAAACCTGCAAGACACTTTAGAACAGCGCTTGGTCAAATGGTTAATTTCTTGTATACAATGCAAGGTGAATCAGCGGGTGCTCAAGCATTCTCTAACTTTGATACATTACTTGCTCCATTTGTAAGATATGATGGTTTAAATTATTCTCAAGTTAAACAAGCAATTCAAGAGTTTGTATTTAATATGAATGTTCCTACTCGTGTAGGCTTCCAAACACCATTTTCAAATATTACTTTGGATTTGAATGTTCCATCTTATTATGCTGATCAACCAGTTATTATTGGTGGTGAGTTTATGGAAGAAACATATTCACAATTCCAACCAGAAATGGATATGATTAACAAAGCATTCTTTGAAGTTATGATGGAAGGTGATGCGGAAGGTAGAGTATTTACATTCCCAATTCCTACATACAATATTACTAAAGACTTTGATTGGGATAATCCACATCTTGAAGGTTTATGGGAAATGACGGCTAAATATGGTATTCCTTCATTCTCAAACTTCATTAATTCTGATATGAATCCAGAAGATGCTCGTTCTATGTGTTGTAGGTTAAGAATTGATAACAGACAACTTGAATATAGAGGCGGTGGCTTATTTGGTTCAAATCCTCTTACTGGTTCTATTGGTGTAGTTACTATGAACTTACCAAGAATTGCTTATCTTTCAAAAGATAAAAATGAGTTCTTGAAATTGTTAGAAGAAAGAATGGAAATCGCAAAGAATTCATTGGAAATCAAGAGAAAATTGTTGGAAAAATTAACAGATGCTAATTTATATCCATACACAAAATTCTATTTACGTGATATTAAAGCAAGATATAGTGTATATTGGAAAAACCACTTCTCAACTATTGGTTTAATTGGTATGAACGAAGCTTGCTTGAATTTGTTCGGCAAAGGTCTTGAAACGCCAGAAGGTCAAGAATTTGCAATCGCTGTAATGGACTTTATGAGAGATAAAATTACTGAATATCAAGTATCAACAGGAAATTTATTCAATTTAGAAGCAACTCCTGCTGAAGGTACAAGTTATAGACTTGCAAAACTTGATAAATCTCAAATGCCAAGAATTATTTGTAGTAATGAAGAAGCATATCAAAATGGTGCAGATCCATATTACTCAAATTCAACTCATTTGCCTGTTACATACACAGATGACCTTTTTGAATTGTTAGATTTACAAGATGAATTGCAAACAAAATACACAGGTGGTACAACAGTTCACATTTTTGCAGGTGAAAGAATGTCTGATACTGAAACAATGAAGAATTTAATAAGAAAAGTATGTTCAAACTACAGACTTCCTTACTTTACATTCTCTCCAACATTCAGTATTTGTGAAAATCACGGATATATCGTAGGTGAACATGAAACTTGTCCTGAATGTGGTAGTGAATGCGAAGTATATTCAAGAATTGTTGGTTATATCAGACCTGTTCAACAATGGAATAAAGGTAAGAGAGCTGAATTTAAAGCAAGAAAAACCTTTAACTTAGAAAGAATTGCTTGCGAATGCAGTTTATAATAGGGGGTATTCAAAAAACATCACTTATTGATTATCCTGAAAAAATAAGCGCAATCGTATTTACGCAAGGTTGTAACTTTAAATGTGGTTATTGTCATAACCCAGTGTTATTAAAAAAATCAAAGGACGATTCTGTTTCAACAGAGTCGTTCTTTGATTTCTTAAAAAAAAGACAAGGTAAAATAGATGGTGTCGTTGTAACCGGAGGTGAACCAACCCTTCAAATTGATTTAAAACTTTTTATTCAGAAGATTAAAGAACTTGGATTTCTTGTAAAACTAGATACGAATGGTTCAAACCCTGAAATAATTGAAGATTTAGTGCAAAATAAATTGATTGATTATATTGCAATGGATATTAAAGCACCATTTTACAAATATCAAGAAATAACAAATTCTAAAATAAATATTGCAAAGATAAAAAAAAGTATTTCTCTTGTTATGCAATCTGGGATTGATTATGAATTTAGGACAACTATTTTAAAATCTCAACTAAGTTTTCAAGATTTTGAAGAGATTGCGAAAATGATTGCTGGTGCTAAAAAATACTATTTGCAAAAATTCGAAGTTAAAACAGAGATTCTAGATACATCTCTTGTAAATGAAAAAACATATACAAACGAAGAATTTAACAATATCATTGAAAAACTAAGAGAAAACATTGAAAAAGTAGAGTTACGTTAGATTTCAATGGAGTTTAACTGACAATATCTCTTAAAATTATTATGTTCTTTGTTCGTTTTTTCTATTAAATGAGCAATTTTTAATTCTTTTGCAATTGCTAATGCTTTATTATACATATCTAATGTAAGTTTGACGTGTTCTTCGCTGTATGTTTGATTTGTTTTCATATAGCTTTCTGCATATTTTGCATATTCAATATAAAGTTGAAGTAATTGATACTTTAAGTTATTTTGTTTTGCTATTAGTAATGCTTTTTCTAAATACATTTTTACTGCAACTAAATCACCTTTAATTCTGTATATTTCTGCAATATATTTTTGGAAATATATCATAAAGAAGAAATTGTAAATTTTGGGACTTTCTGCAATTTCAAATGCTTTTATAGCTGTATTTAGAGCCATATCAATATCATTATTATCAATACTAGCTTTAACAATTAATGCCCAAGAAAGCAATGCCCCAATTGCAACTTTTTCTTTTGCAAAATATGTGATTTGTTCATTATAAATGCTTAATGCTTTTATAGCATCGCCATCTTCTTTTATAACGTATCCTAAGATTAATTTGACTATATTTTTTATAAAGTGTTCGTTTATATTATTTGCAAATGCAGCAAGTTCAAATAAGTCATCTTTTAAATTTTGAGTTTGATTGTTAAACACTCTATTTATTATACTTACAAGATTTAGTTCGCATAATAATTTTTTATCCATTGGTTTTTCGCTATGGCGTTCAACAATAGCATTCAAAATTTCATTTGATAAACTAATTTCCCCCTGTATTGTATGCGCAAATGCTTCTATTATATCAATTTGAGTAGCATAGTATTCATATTGATTTTTACTATTACCAATAAATTCTTTGATAGAATTAATAATTGATAATGCATCTTGTCTACCTTGCATTAAATATGCTTTTGCGAGAGTTATATTTGATAAAAGCCACGCTTCTGTTAGTATGTTTTTATAACTTGTATCAATATGTTTTTCTGTCATTTCCTGATTTAGCTCATCAAGAATCTCATCTTTTATAAGATTAATTACTTCTTCAGTATTTCCTATATTTAAAAGCGCATTTAGTTTTCTTGTCTTGATGAGAACTAAATCAATGTTAGAAATTTTAGCGCCGATTGTATCAAGATTCGAGAGAATAGCATCAACTGCTTCTTTAACTCCAAAATAATTTCCTGTGAGGTAACAACTGTTTATAAAATAACCAGAAATATCTATGATTTTGTTAATCTCACCCGCTTTTATTTTTGCATCAAGTACATTTGCAAGATAACTTACTGCTTCATTTGGAGATTTTGTGCTTAATAATTTACCTATTTGTTCGTATATTATTTCTCTTACATTATCTGCATTTGGAAGATTATTTTCCTCAAGAATTTTTAAGCATTGTTTTTGCGCAATAACGTATAGGTTTGTATCACCAAGTTTTGCAGTTATGTTTGCGGTATCTTGCCATATGACGAATTCTTCTTCCTTGCTAAGAGCTTCAGCACAAGAAATAAGTTTTTGTATATTACTTGATAGAACTCGTGATTTTAATATTGAATATAATCTTTCAGAGTTGTCTTTAAATAGGGGATCTAATTTCGCTTCTTTATATATGTACTTCCAGATTGTTAGATTTTTGAATTCACAAGTAAAGTCATCAACTGCAACAACGAATAATTCTTGTCTTAATAAATCAAGAATATTTAATGCTTTTTTACCTTGCATTGGTGCGGCATTGCATAAAATATTTGTTGCAAAACGATAACCCATAATTGAAGCCAAATAAAGTACATTTTTAACCTCCGCAGGAAGCGTATTCAGTCTGAATTTTATTAATTCATCAAAAGATTGAGGTTCTTTTTCTGGTTTATTCTCTTCATTAATAATAATTTCTTCGTTATTTACTTGTATATAGTTCAAATCAAATAGGTATGCGATATTTTGTTCAAGTTTTATTGCGTTTCCATCAGCACGTTCAATGATTTCTTCCAAATATTCTGCAGGAATAATCTCAGTAAGATTTAACCCTATAGAAGTATTTATAGTGTCAATTAATTCTTGTGATTCAAGTTTTTCAATATTTATTGTTGTAAAGATGCTATCATCTTTTATTGATGAATCAAAATAATGTTGAATTGGTTTTGCTTCTTGGTATGCAACAAGTAGTTTTAATCTGTTATTGAAGAAATTTTTGTTTGCCATATATGAAATAAAATCATATGAAGCACCATCTAATAAATCAAAATTATCAATTATTATTGCTATATTGGAATTTGTAAGGAATGTTTTTATAACTTTTTCGATGATAGAAAACATTAGTTGTTTGTTTTCAAGAATGTTCTCAAAGTTATCTTTTTGTGCTGGGTATAGCATATTTATAAACAACGATAATTCGTGGGGTTGCAAGAAATTAAAAATATTGTTTAATTCGCTTTTTTTGAAATCACGCAAAAATGCTTCTGTACTATTTATGTATGGTGGTAATCCAATCATTCTTAACAAGGCATCTTGGAAAAATCCAAAACTTGTAATTTGTGATAAAGGAGTACAACTTCCGCATAAACATAAATAACCATCATTAACCAACATATTGCGAACTTGATTGATTACGGCGGTTTTGCCTGCGCCTTCTGCTCCATTTATGGCAATGATATGTTTATCGATAGATTTTTTAATAGTCCTAATTGTTTTTGTAACGGCAGCGTATTGAATTATATATTGAGATGATGGTTCTTCTTCAATGCTTTCTTCTTCAACTGCTTTAACTTCTGCTTCATCGCTGATTTCTTCCTCATCTATTTGGGTATCTTCTTGAAAATCAGCAACATTATTTTTGATTTCTTCTGTATTTTCTTCTAATTCTTCTTCTACTTGAATCAATTCTTGATTTTCGTCATCTTCTATATCTTGAAAATCATCGTCTTCTAATTCCATATCATCTTCAGAAAGTTCAATTTCTTCTTCAACTTCCACATCTGAATAATTTTCTTCAATATCAATGTTTTGTGGTTGTGAAGATGCACAAATGGGTTCAACAATTTCTGCTTCTTCTTCTGTATATAGTTCTTCTTGTTCAATTGTTTGCGTGATTGTGTTTTCTCGTGATTCAACAATTTTTTGTTCTGTATTTTTGGGAAAAGAAGTATTGCATTTTCTGCATTCTGATGCCGTATGAACGTTTGCACTATTGCAAACAGGGCAAAATTTAATTAATTCAAAACCACAGTTTACACAATGAGTTTCTCCAAATGGCGTAATTTTATTACACTCTGGGCATATCATATTAACCTTTATGCCACAATTAGCGCATCTGATTGAATTGTCAGGTAATGATGTTCCGCATTTACGACATTTCATTGCAAATCCTAACTTTGACCATTTTCGAGAAAGTTACTTATTAATTTTGAAAGGTGCATAAGCCTTTTGCTTACTTCTGATTGAGATAATTCTAAAGCTTCAGCAATCTCTGATTGTTTAAGTCCTTGAACATATCTTTTATGGAAAATATCAAGAAACATTTGACCTGGAACTTCTTTGTGAATTACACAAACAGCATCAGAAATTCTTTGAAGGCAATCTTTAGTGATTAAAACCTCTTCAACGCTCTCTTTTGGATCTGGAAAATCAAGAACGAATTCGCGCCCAACTATCTTTGAAACTGTTTTAGGAGAAAAATCTGGCACGACAACTTCTTTTGTTGGCACATAGCGTTCACTAGAACGTCTTACTCTGCCTGAATTTTTGAGTACCCCAATAATTGAAGTGTGAACAACTTTTGCAACATAACTTTCTATCTTATTAATATTTGATGATGAATTAAATATCATGTAAGATTTTTGAAATGCTTCACTGCAAAAATCTTCAAGCAAATCTTCATTGCCGGAATAATTTTTGTCCGCCTTGACTATTTTTTCTATTAAAGCCCTCTGTTCTTCAACTAAAAGCACAAGTATATTTCTCTAATCTCGCATACCCATACAATATAATATCACAAATTAGAATTTTATTACTACTTGTAATAAATATTTATCCGCTTTTTGTTGACTATTACTTATTATTTGGGTTTTTTGCAATACTAAAGTTTCTTTAATACTTTGTAACACAATGCTATCCAGTTCTTCAGAACCAGTAGAACTTGCAGCTTGTATCTTTAACAAGTTTCCTTGATTGTCGATTGCCATTTTATAAGTTATAGAGTTGTTTGTCGGTGTTGTTGTTGAATTTAATAGGTTAGAATTTACATTCACTTTTAGTGATTTATCAAGATTTTGTAAATATGCCTTAAATTCTGGGTCACTGAATAAACTTGGTGAGCACATCCAATTGAGCCCCTTGATAGATGTTACTAGTTGTCCTTGATCAGAAAATGCATCCGCCATTACTTTATTAAGGTCGTTAGTTGGTCCTTTTGTTAATAAATCTTTTTCTGTAAGCGGTTTTGTAGTGTTGGTTTCAGTTGTAATAGGATTTTCTGGAACAACAGGAGTTTCGCTTGCTACAGGTGGTTCAACTGCTACCGGTGGTTGTTCATCTACTATTGGAGGCGCACTTGGGACTTCACTTTCTTGTGTTACATCAGTAGTTTGAGGCGCGTTTTCTTCTGTTTCTGGTTGTGTATAACCAAGTTGTGCAAAGACATCATTATCATCAACGCTTTGGAATAACTCATCTGATGTAGCTTTATTAGCAAGTTGTTCTTGTGTTTGTCTTTGCGGAGCAGGTGCTTTATTTTCATCATTAATCGCTCTATTTATCATTATCGTAATTGCTGTTGCGATAAATGCAATGACGACAAATGCTATACTTATTGAGATAAGTGTTTTTTTAGATGAACCCTTTTGTACAGTTTCTGGTATTTCATCTATTGAATATTCTTCATCATCATCTTCATCTGAATATTCTTCATCATCATCTTCATCTGAATATTCTTCATCATCATCTTCATCTGAATATTCTTCATCATCTTCGGTGTCAGTGTATTCTTCTTCCTCAGAATTTCCTTCCGAAGTTTCGTCACTATAATCTTGTTCGTCTTCTGTTTCATCGTCTTCAGGATTATATTGGTTTAAGACTGATTGGGCACTTATTCTGTCGTTTTCATCATCAGAAAATTCATCTTCTATAGAATATTCTTCATTAGTTTCTTCGTTATCTTCTACTGAATATTCATCAAATTCATCCACATATTCTTCATTGTCTTCATATTCTTCATCTATTAATTCTTCTTCATTGCCATCTTGGATAAATTCTTCTTCGATGGTTTCAACTTCATCTTCATCTTCTAAATCATATTCATTTTTGTTTTCATCGTTAGAAATTTCATCTTCTATAGAATATTCTTCATCAGTTCTGGATTTTTCTTCATATTCTAAAATTTCTTCGTTTTCTTCTTCTATAGTGTCGATTTGATTTATATCATCAAGTTCAACTTCTTCAATTTCTTCAATATTGTTTTCTGTATTTACGTTTGTTATATATGAATATATTGGTTCGCCGCTTTCGTCATAATCAACAATTACTTTATCAATTGTTTCTTTTGGCGTTTCTTCAAGAATTTCAACTTCATCAATTGACTCTAATTCAACATCAACGTCTTCTTCGAGCAATGCTAATTCTTCGTTTTCTTCAAGAAGATTGTCATCAGTATTTTCAATTAAAGAAATTTCTTCCTCACTATCATTAATTTCCACAGACTCATCTTCAATTAATGCAATTTCTCCGTTTGAATCAGCAAGGTCTGTCATTTCATCTTCAATTATGGAAAGTTCGCTATCTGGCTCAGCAAGGTCTGTCATTTCATCTTCAATTACGGAAAGTTCGCTATCTGGCTCAGCAAGGTCTGTCATTTCATCTTCAATTATGGAAAGTTCGCTATTTGGTTCGACAAGATCCGTCATCTCATCATCAGTTACAGAATGTTCTTCTTCATCTTCGATGTTTTCAATATTTTCACTTTCTGCAACCGAATCAGTTTCTTGCTCATCATTTTCTATTTCATCATCTTCAATTAACTCAAGTTCATCACTGATGTCAGAAAGATCTTCATCTTCTATATCTTCGAAAATTTCAATTTCTTCGTCTTCTAATGATGTTTCTTTTTGTTCGCTATTTTCTTCTTCATCATCAATTATTTCAAGTTCGTTACTTATCTCAGAAAGATCAGCTTCTTCTATATCATCCGGAACAATTATATCTTCAGGAATTATATTGAATTCTGGTTCATCATCATCATCACTTATATTAAATAATTCATCAAGAATATCTGAAACACTTTCTTCTTTATGTTGAGTTTCTATTTCCTCCTCAACCACTGTATCTACAGTCGTTTCTTCTGTGGTAATTATTTGTTCTTCTTCTTGCTGTGGCTCTTCTTCTTGTGTTTCTTCTTCTTTTTCTTCTTCTTCCGTAGAATTGTCTTCTTCTTCCTCTTCTTCTTCTTGAGTGTCTAAAATTTCTTCATTCTTATCGAAGTAAATTGTTTCTTCTTTACCTTGATATTCTTCATCTTCAACGGCTTGTGCTCCAATAATATCTAAAGTTTGGTCTTCTAATAGTTCTGGGTATTTCCCCAAATTGCAATTGACCATTTCAAAACCAGTGAAGCAACAAAATTCTGCTCTACATTCAGGACATAGGAATAAATGTTTCAAAATTCTTTTTAATGAAACTTCGTCAATTTCCTTATCAATTAAACTTAAATAATTTTCAAGGAAGAATTGGTGGTCATCTTTACTTAATTTTAAAGGTTTTTTGTCTTGTATAATTTCAATAAATTCGTCATAGCCAATGAGAAAAGAATTATCAACACTAAAATAATGATAATCCAAAGGGTTTTTTGTCATTCTTTTTGGGCTTGCGAAACCTAATAATTCAGCATTTTGAAGAGATGAATCTACTTTTACAACGGCATAAAAATCAGGTTCAATTGAAAATTCTTCATGTATTCTTGGAACCATAAATGCATCGCCATCAGTCATTACACGAACATCAATGTGCCAATCGTTAATATAAATATCAGAAACCTCATACTTTTCGTTAATTGCAGGATTCCTAAATATAGTCATTGCCTTTTGGACTGTGTTTTTAGTTTTTGAAATTAAATTAGAAAGAGCGTATAAGGCTGTAATAGAAGCATAGGCTCTTTTTCTTTGAAATTCATTTGTGATTAAAGATGAATAAATTTTCGCGTAACTTCTTGCTTTTTCATCTATTTCAAGTTCTATAATGTTTCTCATTGCCATATCTCTCTCCAATATAAAAGTCCTCTATTTATCTAGATGGCAATTCAAAAAAAAATATTCCAAGAATTAAGATAAATTGTAACAATATATTAAGTTGCAAGTTTAAAATATCAATTTAAAAAAATCATATGTTTTATGAAAATACCAAAAAGTATAAGGAGGTAATTATATGATAGCACCAGTAAGTTTTCGTAGTACAGCAGCAGCATCACAATCAAGTTTTGCTGATAGAATAAGACAGCCCCAAACATTCAGTGTAAAAGCAGATCCAAATGCATCTTCTCCAATTTCTGGGAAAAAAGGTGGTGTAGGTAAATTTATTAAAGGTGTTCTTGTAACAGCAGCAGTTGTAGCAACAGCACTTGGTTTATCTTCTAAATTTGGATTGACACAAAAATTGGTTAA
The DNA here is from genome assembly GCA_017403285.1 of bacterium. GTDB lineage: Bacteria > Cyanobacteriota > Vampirovibrionia > Gastranaerophilales > Gastranaerophilaceae > Avigastranaerophilus. Next base: position 28,820 of record JAFQOI010000047.1, on the reverse strand, counting down.
TATGACAAAAGAAGGATCAATTTTAAGAAAAGGCGCAGGCTTGCTTGATACAGTAGGTAATACTGTAAAAGAATATGCAGGAAAAGCGATAGGCCTTGGTAAATCACTCTGGGCAAAAATTTCAGGTTCTGCAAATAATCTCGCTGAAGAAGCGGCAGAAGTTGTTGCATAATCTAATTAAATTTTAATTTAATTACCTCAAAAAAAGAAACCATAGTTGGTTTCTTTTTTTTGTAATGTATTTCTTTTTCAATATCTAATTTTTGAAATTTTTATTTTGTAACAATAGCCATAAAAGGGTACAAATTAATTATTATTTGTATTAGAATATAATTGTAAAGTTTATGTAACATGACAGTGGGTAGATAGCAACTTTTATCATTTATAGATTTTACGAGATTAGGTGAATAGTAATTTAGGAGTGAATATAAAATGTACGTGCATCCAGTAAATCCAGCAGGAACAGAAAGACCAAGTTCAGCAAGAAAAGTTGCAAAGGCAGTTGTCACTACTGCAGCAGTTGCTGGAACTGTAGTTTATCTTTCTAAAACAGGTAAATTAAGTGCCTTAAAAAACGCAGTTAAAGAAAAATTAGCAGGCTTTAAGTTTATGGAATCATTGGGTCGTAAATTTAGCAAAGTTCAAGATTTTGTAAAAGCTCAAGCAGAAAAAGTACAAAATTCAAAATTAATGGGAAAAGCTAAAGAAGGTATTGCTAAAGTTAAAGATTCTTCTCTTGTTGCTAATGTTAAAGAAAATTTTGCAAAAATAAAAGATTCTGGCTTAGTTGCAAAAATTAAAGCAATTCCTGGAAGAGTGATGAATTTTGTTAGCACACTTGCTGACAAAGTTGAAGCAAGAATTAATCCAGAAAAATTTCTATAATTAAATTTGCTTAAAAAAGAGAGGAACTTTTTAGGTTCCTCTCTTTTTAGTTGTATATTTTAAATGAACCCAAAATCCTAATGAAATCAACATGTGTCATTAATTCATCAAGTGCTTCTTGAACTCTTTTTTCTTTTTTTAATCCATCTAATTCCATAAAAAATAAATATTCTCCTAGTTTCTTTTTTGATGGTCTAGAATCTAGGTATGTTAAGTTAATATTATGATTTGATAATATTTGTAGAACACTACAAAGGGCTCCGGGATGGTTTTTTGTTGAAAGTATTATTGCCGTTTTCCCAGTATTTTCATTGTTTTCAATATTTCTACCTAAAATATAAAAACGAGTTTTATTGTCTGGTTCATCATTAATATCTGTTTCTAAAATATTTAAATTAAATAATTCTGCACAAGTTTCGTTTGCAATTGCTGCAATGGTTTCATCATTTTCTTGAGAAACTTTTTGTGCAGCATAACTTGTTGATGAAACCTCTTTCAATTCTGCATCTGGAAATTTTTCATATAAATATTTGCTACATTGAGCTAGCGCTTGGGGATGGGAATATATTTTCCTTATTGTTGATTTGTTTTGTGTTGATGAAAGCAGCATGTGTTTTATTGGCAATGTTATTTCGCCTTGAATTTGGATTTTCTCATCGTTCAAATTTAAAAAATTCCCAATAGTTTCTCTTACGATGCCTTCTATTGAATTTTCTATGGGTAAGACACAAATTGAAGATGTATTATTTTCTAAAACCTCTAGAGCAGATTTAATACTTTTTTTAGCAGTTTTATTTTCAACATTTATTTTTGATAATTCTAAGAATTTAAGCATAGCATTATGGGCATTTGAGCCATTTGGACCCAAGTAATATATATTTTCCAAATAATTGTTAGACATTTGCTAAACCTTTACTTCTTATATAAAATTATTGTACACAAAAAAATAAAAAAGGATTAGTTGATGTCAAAAATAAACTTTGGAACAGATGGCTGGCGTGCTATTTTAGGGGATGATTTTACTTTTGAGAATACAGATAAAGTTATTAATGCAATTGCAATATATGTGCATAATGAATCAAAATACGATAAAAAAATAATTATTGGTTATGATCCAAGAAATAAAGCGGATGAGTTTGCATTTTATATCGCAGAAAAGTTAGCAAGATTTGGTTTTGACGTTGAAGTCGCAGACAAAATAACGGCAACACCCGTTTTGGCATATGCAGCATTGAAAAGAAATGCTTATGCAATAATGCTTACTGCTTCACATAATCCTCCTGAATATCTTGGTATAAAATTTATTCCAGAATATGGCGGTCCTGCTGAAGATGAAATGATAAAAAAAATAGTTGCTGAACTAGAAAATAAATTTATTACTTCTGAAGGGAGAAAGGAATATAAAAAAGTTTCTTTTGATGAAGATTATGTTGAGCACATTAAGACAATTATAAATTTTGAAAAAATAAAGACTGCAGGCATAAAAATAAATTATGATGGACACCATGGCGCTGCAGCAAAATTGTTTGAAAAAATTCTTAATTCATATTGCATTGAAAATGAGTGTTTTAATATGGAACGAGATATTACTTTTGGTGGTTTTATGCCTGATCCTAAAGAAAAATATTTGCCAACATTGAAAGCTGAGTGTCAAAAAACAGGCTTAATTGGTTTAAGTAATGATGGTGATGGTGATAGATTTGGATGTTTTAATGAAAAAGGGGAATTTGTAAGTGCAAATGAAATTATTGCAATTTTACTAAAGCATCTTATTCAAAATAAAAAATTATCAGGGAAACTTGCTAAAACAGTTGGCGCTAGTTCAATGTTAGATTTAGTTGCTAAATTAGAAAATATTGATGTTGTTGAAACCGCAGTTGGTTTTAAATGGCTTGGTTCTATTATGAGGAAAGATGATATCATCATTGCTGGTGAAGAGTCTGGTGGATTAAGTATAAAAGGTCATATTCCAGAAAAAGATGGAATTATTGCAAATCTATTGATAATGGAGGCAATGGCAGATTTTAAGCGTCCTTTATTTGTTTTGCAAGAAGATTTAAAAAAGACTGTAAATCGTAATTTTATAAATAATCGTGTTGATTTAAAACTTGCTTCAAAAGAAGAACAAGATAAAATAATTAAAAAATTTAGCACGTATAAAAATATTGGCTCGTATTCTATTGAGAAAACAAACTCTATTGATGGATTAAAATTATATCTTAATGAGGGAAGTTCTATTTTAATAAGAAAAAGCGGCACAGAACCGCTTTTAAGAATATATTTTGAAACAGACAAGGAAGAAAAACTTCTTGAACTTCAAAATAGTGTTAAAGAATTGTGTTAAAAAAGAATAAATCATTATAGTTTTTTATAATAGTTCCCCTCGTAATGATGTTATTGCGGGCGTTTTTCTGATTAAGATATTTTTTGAAAATTTCTATGTTTTTATTTGTTTCCTCATTTTTTTGTTTTTCTAAATCTTTGATAGAACAAGCAAATCCAGTGTAGCAATCAGCAAAAGCATGATTTATAGACAAAATTGTAAAAACTAAAATTAAAATAATTCTATTTCCCATTTTCTATTCCTTCCAAAACTAAAATAGTTAATCTATCTATATTTTGAAGAATAATGTTAAGTTTTTCATTACCTTTTATAATTAATTGTTTTATTCTACGAAAGTTTAATGTAAAATATCGTTACCAAATGACAAAAATAAATATTTACGGATTTTTCTAGAAGTATGAATTTCCTGTTAGAAAAAGAAGAAAATAGAAACATTGAAAAAATACTAAAGCCGGATTTCTCAACCAAGTCAGGAAGGGAGTTTCTTGCGTTTTATCTATATTCTAAATTTAATAAAATATTAAATTATGATAGACGCAGTGAAACGCCGATTTTCCAAAGGGTTAAGGATAATTTCCTTGTCCATTTTACTCGAAGATTGATTGATATGCCTAATAAACGTATATTGATTGGAATTACAGGGGAGTCGGCTAGTGGTAAATCAACAATCTGCAATACGATTAAACAAGTAACAGATATGTATGATATGCCCATCGAAATTTTAAGTGCTGACAATTATTTTAAAGACATTTCTGCTCTTATTAAAAAGCATGGTTCTTTTGATAAATTACTTGAATCAGGATATGACGTTGATTCTCCTGACAATTTTCAATTGGATCTTTTATATAGAGACTTGAAAAAACTCTCTGAGGGTGAGGATGTTAGAATCCCAAAATATTTAGTTAATGGAACAGGAATTGTTGTTCCTGAAGCAATAGAAAAAAAATCTAAAAAAATAATTGTTGTTGAAGGTATGGCAACAATGCATGGAGATGTTGCTGATTTATTTGATGTTAAATTGTATGTTGATATTTCTCCAGAAATTCAGGAAAAATGGTTCTTATATAGAGCACAAACATCAAGAAATCAAAATGAGGAAAATGCTAGAAAACAATTACAATATGTAAGAGAAGTTTCTAAGAAATATATACTCCCGAAAAAAGAAAGTGCCGATATTATTATTAATGGTGCATCATCGCTTGAGTATTTCTCAGAAATTATTAAATATGTTTATAGAATGACAAACAATTTTTCAGAACCCAAACAATAGAGAATGTAAAAAGCCCCCGTTAGGGGGCTTTATATTATATGAAAAAAACTAATTAACTGCTTTAGGGTTTTCAATAGGGCTAACTTTATCTGCTATTTTCGAAGCAATAGCACTGAATACGGCCCCAAGTGCTGAATATAATAGAGTTACAAGTGCGAAGTTTTTTAGGTAAGGTTTTGCTCCGCCATTGTCCAAAACCACTTTCCTCATTGTATCTGGTTGCGCAATCCAGTGGTATGCTTGTGATGCGGCAATCATTCCTCCAGTTAATAATGCACCTGTTTTCGCAGAACGTAGCATTTGTCTATTAACTCCTTTAGAGTGATTGTTTGAAGAACTTACTCTCATTTTTATTCCTTTTGTTTGGGACGCATTGTATTAATACTTGAACTATTATTATTTTGTTATTTTGTTAAAATATTCTTTACAATTTTTTATATTTTTCAATGATGGTTTCCGCTATTTGTTCTGGGCATTTAGTTTCTATATCGAACCAGTTAATTTCTTTATTAGAATTGAACCAACTTATTTGACGTTTTATATATCTTCTGGTGTTTTGCTTTAGTTGGTCTATTGCTGTTTCTATAGAACAATCACCTTGTAAATATGGGTATAATTCTTGATAACCAATAGTATTTAATAAAATTTTATTTTCAGGATATTTCATAAAAAGATTTTTTGTTTCCTCTTCAAGTCCTTGTTCTAACATTTTGTCGACTCTGAGATTTGCTCTTTTGTATAAGAAATCTCTGTTTTCACTATTAAGTCCAGTCCAAAGAACTTTGTATGGAGAATCTTTCTTTTTTTGTGCTTGGCTCATTGGTATGCCCAATGTTTTACATACTTCTAGTGCTCTTACAATTTTAACTTTATTGTTTGGGTGAATTTTTTTTGCGATTTCGCTATCAAGTTTTGTTAGTATTTTATATAATTCTTCAACGGATTTTTCATTAAGACTATCTCTTAGTTCTTGATTTGGAGCAACTCTTGGTAGGTCAAAATCTTGAAGCAAGACCCTAAAATAAAGTCCTGTCCCTCCAACGAGTATAACTGTTTTTCCTTTTTCTATAATTTCTTTTATTTTTATATTTGCATCATCAGCAAAATCTGCAACTGTATAATCTTTTGTGATGTCAATAAAGTCCATAAGATGGTGAACAATACCTTGTTTTTCTTCTTTTGTCGGTTTTGCACTGCCAATATTAAGCTCTTTGTAAATTTGTCTAGAATCTACAGAGATTATTTCGCCATCTAGTTCTTTTGCTACATTAATTGCAAGATTACTCTTACCCGATGCACTCGGTCCTGTTATTGCTATTAGTTTTTGTTCTTTCATTGTAAAAATTTAGTACCAGTATTATGTAATAATTTAAGTATAGAGCAATAAAGATAAAGAATAGTCCAAATACAATTGAGTTCATTCCTATGACCATAGTTAATAGATTAATTGTTAAGTATAAAAACATCATAAAGACAATAATAAATATAGATGGAAAAAGATTTTTCAAAAAGAAAATTATCATTTTGAAAAAGCAGAAGAAAATATTATCTTTTTCACTTATTAAGATAGAGCCATATAGAATACCAAGAAATTTAAACACAAGAGATGCAATGATAAAAACAAGTGACCATATATTTATTACAATTAGTTCTTGTCTATTAAAAGAATTTGCATAGGCGTTTATTTGTTCTATGTTTTCAATTTTATTAAATTCTTCGATTATTGTTTTTATTGGCGGTATTCCGATTGTATGTGATAAATAAATGCTTATCAAATAGAAAATAAGCATATAAATTCCTACATATAAAATTGTGCCAGAAATTATTTTAGAAAAATATTCTCCAATACCGGCAAAAAATGTTTTAAAGTTTTTTATACTCTTTTTAGCTATTTCAACATTACTATCTTCAGGATTATAATCAGAGATTGCTTTTTTATTTATATAAAGTAATCCTGTTGTAATTGCTATTGCGAATAATACCACCGATAATATCATTGTAGTTTTAGGGATAATTCCCATACTTTTTTCAACGAGGTTTTGTGATGATATCATAATCAACAAAATATATATTAGAATAGGCTGTATAAACAAAAGATTATCTTTTAATATTGAATATGATTTGAGAATTAATTTTTTCATTTTTAAATTATATCATTATTGGTTACGAAAAGTAATATTTAGTCAAAAAAAATTTGTTTTTTTGGTAAAATCTTAAGTAGTGAGATTGAAATGGGATATTTAATGAAAGAAAGATTGGTTTTATTGGTAATAGTATCAGTGCTTATGGTACTTTTATACTTTTTTCAAAATAATATGAATACACCATGTGCTTTTATAACAATTTTAGTGTTTATGGCTTTGTATACAGCATATATGCAGATTGCTTATAAGCATAGAATTAGAAAGCAAGTTAAACATCCTGTTGAAAAAAATTATGATTACAAGCCATTTGTAAGTATATTGGTCCCTGCTCATAATGAAGAAGGTGTTATTGCACAAACCATTGAAAATATTTTGCAACTTGATTATCCAAATTACGAATTAATCATAATTGACGATAGAAGTGAAGATAATACTGCTATAGAACTTGAAAAAATAACAAAAAAATATGCGCAAGTAAAATATTTTTCAAGAGCAAAGGATGCATTTCCAGGAAAATCTGCTGTTTTGAATGATGCAATGAAAATTGCAAAAGGTGAAGCAATCTTAGTATTTGATGCTGATGCTAGAATTAAACCGGATTTTTTGAAAGAACTTATGCCAACGCTAGAGCCTGAACAAGTTGGAGCAGTTCAAGCAAGAAAAGTTATTATAAACAGAGAAGAAAATTTCTTAACTCGTTGTCAAGATAATGAAATGGCAATTGATACACACTTTCAAGTGGGTAGGGATGCAGTTAAAGGGGCAGTTGAGCTTCGTGGAAACGGAGAACTTATTAAAAGAAAAGCACTTGAAGAGGTTGGTGGTTGGAATATTTATACAATTACTGATGACCTTGATTTATCTACAAAAATGCAAATCAAAGGTTGGGACGTTAGGTTCCGTTCTGATGTTTGTGTTTATGAAGAAGGTGTTTTAAGATATATTCCGCTTTTAAGACAAAGAAGACGTTGGATTGAAGGTAGTATAAGAAGATATTTAGAATATTTTACAGATGTTCTTTTCTCAAAAAATATGTCTTTGCGTGTTAGTCTTGATATGACTGCTTATATAACAGAATTTATACTTCCATTTTGGGTTGTTTCTGAAATTGCTTTTCAGTGTTTTAGATATATTAAAGCGGATAGTAATTGGATTTTATCTTCAATAGCACTTTCTGGTGTAATGTGTGCTTTCTTTATGGTTGCTTTATTCTATAGCCTTAGAAAGTATGTAAAACTTAAACCTATCGATAATTTATTTCAATCTGTTGCGACAGCAATGTATATGGTTGTATTGTGGTTCCCACTTGCAATGTTTATTATCTTTAAAATCATATTTATGAAAAATAATTTAAGTTGGGGCAAAACAAGTCATGGACTTGCTTCAATTAAGATGAAAAATAAAGAAATACAAACAAAAAATGATAAAAATGCCGAACAATTAACTAGCGTTTAAGAAGGGAGAATTATAAAGTGGATTTCACATCAATGACAGTTGAACTGTTGAAGTTTTTAAATAACATTACAGGTAGTTATGGGCTTGCAATTATAGCATTAACAGTATTGGTTAGACTCGCTTTATGGCCATTAGGTGTATCACAACAGCGTTCTATGCGTGCGATGCAATTGCTTCAACCAAAGATGAAACTTATCCAAGAACGTTATAAAAGCGATCCTCAAACAATGCAAAAGAAGATGATGGAATTTTATAAGGAACACAAATTTAATCCAATGGCTGGATGTCTTCCTATTTTAATTCAAATGCCAATTTTTATACTTCTTTATGCTGCATTGATAAGTCCACAATTTATTGCTGAAGCAGGAAATTCGGATTTCTTGTTCATAAAAAGACTTGATACAACATTAAGAGGTAGTGCAGGTATTTCTTATGATGGTGCATTTAGTGTTTCTTCTGGTGATAAATTTGTTGTTTTCAAAAAAGTTAAAGCGATTTTGGACGATAAAGAGATTAATGATGTAAAGCTAGAAAAAGATGCGCTTCAGGTACAAGGTACTATTGCTTCTGGAAAACCTGTTGAATTTAAAATTAAAGATATGAGTTTTAAAAGTTTGAGTTTTGATGAAGTGGAAAAAATGACTGCGGCTGAAGTTGAAATTCAAGACGTTAAAAATAGAGAGGTTGAAAACGTTAGGTTTGAACGTAGAGGTGATATGATGATTGCTTCTATCCCAACAGCAGAACCTCAAGACCAATTCCATAAAGATGTTTTAATTCTTGTATTGTTATTTGCTGCAACAATGTTTGCTACTCAAAAAGTTATGATGGCAACAAATAAAAATGTTCAACAAGACCCAATGCAAGCACAAATGCAAAAAATGATGGGTAACATTATGCCTATCTTTATTATCTTTATGTTTGTTACAGTTCCAATTCCTGCTGGGGTTTTATTATACTTAGTTATAAGTAATATTTTTCAAATAATTCAAACTGTAATGATAAATAGACAATTGCAAATTGAAGAAGATAAAAAAACAATTTACCACGAAACAAAACCAAAAGAATAGAAAAATGGAACTAAAAGAATTTGATTACACTCTGCCAGAAGACCTGATTGCACAGTTCCCCGCACAAAAAAGGGATATGTCAAAGATGATGGTGCTCGATAGGCAGAGTGGTTCAATTATTCATAAGCATTTTTTAGATATAATTGATTTTCTTGGGGAAGATGATCTTGTTGTTATGAATGATACAAAAGTTATTCCAGCAAGACTCTATGCGAAAAAAGAGACAGGGGCTTTAATAGAAATTTTCTTGGTGCGAGAAATTCAAAAAGATGTATGGATTTCTTTGATTAAGCCATCAAAAAGAGTTAAAGAAGGAATGATTCTCTTTGTATCTGACGAGCTTTCAATTGAAGTGTTAAAAAAAGATGATGATAAATGGCAAATTCATTTGTTATATGAAGGTAATATTTTTGAAATTTTAGATAGAGTTGGGAATATTCCACTTCCACCATATATTGAAAGAAAATTAACTAATGAAGAGTATAAAAATCTTGATTTTGAAAGATATCAAACCGTTTATGCACAGAAAGAAGGTGCTGTTGCTGCACCTACGGCAGGTTTACATTTTACAAATGAAATATTAGAAAAACTTGAAAAAAAAGGAACAAAGCATTGTTTTGTTACGTTAAATGTTGGTCTTGGTACGTTTAAACCTGTTAAATGTGAAAATATTTTAGAACATAAAATGGATTCTGAAAGTTTTGAAATTACTCCTGAAACTGCTGATATTATTAATGAAGCAAAAAGACAAGGGAAAAATATTGTGGCTGTTGGGACAACTACAGTTAGAACACTTGAAACTGTTATGCAAAAATATGGTTGTGTAAAAGCAGTTAAGGATAGTTCTGAACTTTTTTTGTATCCTGGATGTGAATTTAAGATTGTAGATAAATTGATAACTAATTTCCATTTGCCAAAATCAACGCTATTGATGCTGGTGAGTGCATTTTCGTCAAAAGAAAATATTTTTAATGCATATAATGAAGCCATTCAAAATCGCTATCGTTTTTATAGTTATGGCGATTGTATGTTTATAAGATAGTTGTCTTTATTTGATTTTAAAAACTTAGACTTTTTTCTCATACATTAGTATGAAATTTTGTTAAAAACGCTAAAGTTTAAGTTATAATATGTCGATAGAAGGACTATTAAATTTTGAATGAAATCATAATTTAAAATATAATGGTAGTAGTTAATAAAATCGGAATTTTATCTTAGAATACGGATAAGGATTGTAGATGGCTGATAATAAAAAAGAGAATAAGAACGTTTCTGTTTTTGCAAGAAGTGAGATTTCATTGGAGTCTGATCCTCTAGAAGAAATTTTTGCGCTTAATCTTGGTGATTTTATTTCAGAACACTTGATATCAGATGAACTTATACAAAAAATAAGTAAAACAAAAGTTGATAAATTATCAAGTTTGAAAAATCAATTGAAAGAATTGATTTCAATATACTCTATTGATAACACACTTAAAATATTAGGGTTTAGTAGCCGTGAGGATTATGTTATTTATAATGCGATTGCTAAAACAATTAAACAAATGTTAGAAATTGATGCTTGTCATGTATTCTTATCTAAAGAAAATGCGATGGGACTTGACACAACAGATAATGACTTGATTTTGGTTGGTTCTTCTTTAAGATTTAATGATGATATCTATGATGCAGAAATAGGCTATAAATTTGATGATGATAGTTATGTTTCAAAGGCATATAAGACTACAAAAACAATAGAAATTAAAGATTGTGATAAAGAAGAAAACTTCCCTTCAATATTAATGCTAAATGAAGATAAAGTTAAATATTATATTGCTGTGCCAATGTACAATAACTTTGAAAAAGTTGGTGTCATTGTAGTTGAAAATTATAAAAAGAAAAAATTATCAAAAGAATTTATTCAATTATTGAGCATAACAGCAAGATTGTTTGCAACTTCTATGACTTTAGAGAAGTTGACAGATATAACAGAAAATCTTATTTCTCAAGATGATGTTACTGTTTTACAACTTCAAAATAATAGAGCAGAATTAACATCTTTAATCGGTGATTTAAGTAGTGAACAGCAATCTTTTGTTGAACATCTTGCAAAAGCAGTTGATGCAAAAAGTAGTTTTAAAGATAATTATTCTCAAAATGTTGCAGATTTAGTTCGTGAAATTTCTACAGAACTAGGTCTAAATGAAAAAACAAAAGATTTGATATATTATGCAGCATTATTAAGAAATATAGGTAAGATAACTCTTCCGGAAGAATTAATTAACAAAAAAGAAAAATTATCTGAAGAAGATTGGGAAAAACTTCAAAATCATCCAAATGTCGGTGTTAGCATTCTTATGAGTATAAATTTCCTTTCTGAAGTTGTTCCATATATTAATTATCACAAAGAACGCTGGGACGGCAAAGGTGAACCTGAAGGCTTAAAAGGACGAAGTATTCCTTTGGGTTCAAGAATTATTGCAATCGCAGATGCTTATACGGCGATAACCACAGATAGAACGTATCGAGAAGCGATGTCAAAAGACAAAGCACTTGAAATTATAAAATCTGAATCTGGCATAAAATGGGATCCAGAGTTAGTTGAATTATTGCTAGAAATGAAAAAGTAATTTAGTCAGTTTTTTTGATTGAATTATTTGTCCATAATCCATGCAGATTGCATAGCTCCCTTGCAATAAATTTGTTGTAGTTGCATTTTTGTATGTCCATTTCTGGGGCTTCTTCTGGGCATAGATATTTACGTTTTAAATATTTTTTATCTTCAGAAATGGCTTCTATAAAGATTATGTAGTGTTCTTTTTGCATTGGATGTTCGATTGTTCCAACTCTAATTATTTTATTGTCTCCATCCATAACAACTACAGGTACATGTTTTTCTTTCATTTCCTCATCATTGTTATGCTCTTTTAGTTTCTCCATTGGAAGAGAGCAACATACTAATGTACCTTCACCACCATGAATTATTTCTACAATATTTCCGCATACATTACATTTGTATAGTTCTAATCGTTCTGCCATATTAACCTCCTATTAATATAGAAGTTTACAATTTAATATGGCAAACTAAATTACCTTGCTGAGTATATTTATCGATTATAAATTATGTTGATAATATTATCTTCAATTTTTTTGATTTCTTTTGGATTTTCTTTAAAATTTTGAGTAAAAATAGATATTACATAATTGTTGCCGTCTTTTGATTTAATATATCCTGCAATTGTACTTACATTTGCCAAAGAACCAGTTTTTAACCAAACATCACCTCTTAAATCAAACAATCTTTCAGAAAGAGTACCTTCTCCTGGTTGTGCCATATATTGTTTAAAAGTCTCAAAATCTTTATTCTTACTTATTTTTATTAATAAATCAGACATCCAATCGGCGGAAATGAGATTGTTTCGTGACACACCGCAACCATCTTTAATAAGCACATTTTCAACTTTTATATCTTTGTCTTTATAAAATTCTGTCATTGCGGCAAGAGCAAGATTATCTGTCCCTGTTGCGCCATATTTGTCGCCTCCTGCAAGTTTATATATTGTTTCTGACATTAAATTGTTGCTGTCTTGAAGAATAGGCGCAATTGTATTTTTTATAGAATTTGAAATTTCATATACTTGTTTCGCATCTTCTGGCACTAATTTTGAGGCATAGGATGTTTTTTGTATGCTTATTCTTTCGTCTTCTAAGATTTTTTCAGTGTTGAAAATAAAATATCTTCTCATGCTGCTAATTGGTACGTAAATTGGTCTCATATCAGCAGAATTCGCATAAATTTCAACAAGTTCAGGATTGTTCCAATTGTATCTATTTATGTCATAATAACTAGAACCTACACTTTTTTTAATGTGAGCAAAAACACTCATTGGATATTTTGTTGTGGTAGAAGTTTTTATTGTGCCGTCAGCCATTGCTGTTACATTTACTTTTATAACATTGTTATCAAGGTTATATGCGCTGACTTTTGGTGTGTATGGATTTACATCATCATCCCACATCCAGCCTTGTGAAAATTCTTTTTTATCAACAATGCTGTCATCAATGTATAAATTATCAAAAGAATTTAAATTTTGCTCTTTTATTGCTTTAAATGCATATTGTAATTGGGTTGTTGTTAATGTAGGGTCTGCACCTAATTTTATGTATAAATCATTATCATGTGTATAAAATTGTGTTTTGAAGAAATAATCATAGCCAAGAGTATTTAGTGCAAAATAAGTTGTTGGTATTTTTAGTGTAGATGCTGGATGTAATAATTTGTCTTGATTTCTTGAATAGATTGTTTTTCCACTTGTAGCATCTTTTATTGAAATAGCAACAGTTGCTGTTCTATCAAGTTGTGATTTTTCTATAATTTTATCTATTTTCCCCGCAGTAAAAGCAAAACAACTGTTGGTAATTGTTAGCATAACTGTAAATAGAATTAAGGTTTTTAATAAATTTTTCATTATTTCTCCAATATTTGATATTGTTTTTTTGTATCCTTTAAAATAGGCATTTGTTCTTTATATTCTTTCATTGTGCCTAAATCAATGAAAGATGTCAAAACTTTTTCTTCTCTATCAAGTTTATTTATAATTTTTCCATGAAAGTCAATAACCATAGAATTGCCGCCAAAATTAAAGTTTTCATTAATTTTGCCAGTTAATGAAGAACAAATAAAATATGTTTGATTTTCAATTGCCCTTGCTTGGCAAAGAATCTTGTATTCTTCAATGTAATCTAGTGGCCAAGCCGCCATATTGATCATTATATCGGCATTATTAAAGGCATACAGCCTAAACATTTCGGGAAATCTTACATCGTAACAGGTGGAAATACCGATTCTTCCAATATCAGTGTTTGCTATAACTGGTGTATCTCCGGCTTCAAGAAAATGACTTTCTGACTGCCCTCTTAATGAGAATAAATGAAATTTATCATATGTTGTGATAATATTGCCGTTTCTATCTAATACAATGCAGGTATTTCTAATGCCTTCGTTATTTTTTTTCAATACAGAACTTCCCCCAATAACGATAGAATTAAATGTTATAGCAATAGTTTTTAAAAAAGTAATAACTTTTGAATTTTCAATATTTTCAGCATAAAGATGAAAGTTTGGGCAATCCCATCCCGTTGCCCACAATTCTGGGAAAATAATGATATCGGCAGTATTTTCGCCACATTCTTTAAGCATTTTTTTCGCTTTTTGAATATTTGCCTCAATATCCCCAATAATGGCTTCAAGTTGCACTGTTAGTATCTTTATTTTCATATTGAAATTATAAATCAAAAGAGAGTTGTTATCAAACTTAAAAACTATGAGTTTAAATATTTGTCATAGTTTTCTTCAAGGTCTTTTTGAAGCGACATCATTTTTTCTTCTATTTTCTCGCACCATTCTTTTATTTCTTCTTTAGTTAGTTCAGAAGGAATATGAATGGGTTCTCCATATAAAGCAATTGTTTTGCAAGGACCAAATGGAGCTTTAAATTTATCCCATGTGTTAAAGGAAATAAAAGTTTTTTCTGGTGAATACCAAGCACAAGGAACAATTGGTACTCCAGTTATTTTTGCAATGTTGATAATTCCATCTTTTGCTTTAAATACAGGACCTCTTGGACCATCTATCATAATTGCTGCATAGTTGCCTTCTTTTATTTTTTCGATTAATTCTAAAGATGCAGCAACGCCACGTCTCTTAGAAGAACCTCTTATTGACATAACTCCAAGACTTGCAGCAGATTTTGAAATTATTTCTCCGTCATTAGATGCGCTTATTAATGCATAAAATTTACTTTTATCTTCTACTGCGTATACTAAAAATTGATGGCAATGCCATAGAGAGAATATGCATTGTTCCTTTGGATAGTTAATATTTTTAAATTTAACTAAATATTTTTCTATATGAAAATAGAATTTAACTAATTGTGTTAAACCCCAAAGTTTAAAACGTTCTTTTAATGGTCTTTTATTCGCCACTATTCTTCTCCTAAGATATAAAAAGAGTATACCATAAAATTGGTATACTCTTTCTACTTTTAAGAATTTAACTATTGAAGATTTTCTTTTACTTCACTAGCAACGTTTTTGTTATCAAGCTTGATACTTGGTCCCATTGTTGTTGTTAAGTAAACAGACTTCAAGTAAACGCCTTTTGAAGATGATGGTTTTGCTCTTAGAACAGCATCTGCTAAAGTTACATAGTTTTTCATCAAATCTTCAGAAGAGAATTGAATTTTACCTATTGGAACGTGAATCATACCTTGTTTGTCTGCTCTGAATTCAACTTTACCTGCTTTAGCGTCTTTTACTGCTTTAGCAACATCTAAAGTTACAGTACCTGTTTTTGGGTTTGGCATTAAACCTTTAGGTCCTAAAACACGACCTAATTTACCAAGCATACCCATACAATCAGGTGTTGCAATTAAAGTATCAAATTCAAACCAACCACCAGCAATTTTATCAATTACTTCTTCTGCACCAGCTTCGTCAGCACCTGCTTCTTTTGCTTCAGTTGCTTTTGCACCTTTTGCGATAACACAAACTCGAACAGTTTTACCTAAACCAGCAGGAAGAACTGTTGTTGAACGAACTTGTTGGTCAGCGTGTTTTACTTCAATACCTAATGCCATGTGACATTCAACTGTTTCGTTGAATTTACATGTTTCTTTTGCTATTTCCTGTAATTTGTTTATAGCGTCAATAGCACTTGCGCAAGGTTGATTAAAACCTTCCATCATTTCTGCTATTTTCTTTTGTTTTTTTGTTAATTTTGACATTTCTTTCTCCTTTTGTGGTGATGGCGGAGTAAAACTCCTTCCACTAATTTTGTAACCAATCTTTTTTGCTATTAATCAGCAACTGTTACGCCCATTGCACGGCAAGAACCTTTAATCATTTCAACAGCAGCTTCTAGTGATGTTGCGTTAAGGTCTTCCATTTTTATTTTTGCAATTTCTTCTAATTGAGCGCGTGTAATCTGACCTACTTTTGTTTTGTTAGGTGCAGCGCTGCCTTTTGAAAGGTTGATTGCTTTTTTAATTAATACAGCAGCCGGTGGTGATTTTGTTACGAATGAGAATGATCTGTCTTCGTATACATCGATAACAACCGGAATGATGTATCCTGCTTGTGATTCTGTTCTTGCGTTAAATTGTTTGCAGAAATCCATTATATTTACACCGTGTTGGCCTAACGCTGGACCAACTGGTGGTGATGGATTAGCTTTGCCTGCTTGAATTTGTAGTTTAATTTTTCCTACAACTTTCTTTGCCATTTTTTATCTCCTTTCGTGGTAATGGCGGAATTTACATTCCTTCCACTGTTTTCTTGTGATTTTACTATATTTTTTGTATTTGCTTATATTCTAACTCAACAGGAGTTTCCCTTCCGAAGATAGAAACCATTGCTCTAAGTTTTGATTTATCAGGATATACTTCAGTAATGTCTCCGATAAATTCAGAGAATGGTCCTGAAATAATTCTAACTTTATCGCCTGCTTTAACGTCAAGTTCAACTTTAGTAACTTGATTTTGAGTTTTATGAATAATTCTTTTTATTTCACTGTCTCTTGCAGGAATTGGTTTTTTTGCTGAGCCAACAAATTTTGTTACACCAGCAGTATGTCTTACTACATACCAAGAATCGTCATCCATTATCATTTCAACAAGAACATATCCTGGGAAGATTTTTTCTTCTCTATCTGTCTTTTTTCCGTCTTTCATTTTTGTAACGGTTTTTTGTGGGACTTCAATTCTGAAAATTTTGTCAGCCATGTTCATATATTCAATACGTTTTTCAAGGTTAACTTTCACCTTGTTTTCATGTCCTGAATATGTGTGAACAATATACCATCTTTTTTGAGGTGCTTTTTCACCTTTCACAGCTTCTTTAAACTCAGCATCCTTTTCAGCAAGAATTTCTTCTTTTTTAGAAATTCCTTCTTGTCCAAGTTCCATATCGGCTAAGTGTTCAACTATTTCTTGTTTATCTTTTGACATTTGTAAATCCTATCTTATTACAATTATTTTATTAAACCGAGGGCACTCAATATGCCTTTGAATGAAATATCAAGAACAAATACATACATACTGAATACAATAACAACAGCCAATACAATTATGGTTTGAACAATTACTTGTCTTCTTTCTGGCCAAGTAATTTTCCCCCATTCTGCTTTGACACCTTTTAAGTATGTTATTATTTTATTTTCGGTATTTTCAGTTTTTCCCATTTATTTTTCCTTTTATAACTCGCGCCCTGAAGGACTCGAACCCTCGACATCCGGTTTTGGAGACCGACGTTCTACCAACTGAACTAAGGACGCTCACTATAAACTATTTTGTTTCTTTATGTGCTGTATGTTTTTGGCAGAATGGACAATATTTGTTTAATTCCATTCTTTCTTTTATGTTCTTTTTATTTTTTACTGTTGTATAGTTTCTTCTTTTGCATTC
Source organism: bacterium (assembly GCA_017403285.1). Taxonomy (GTDB): domain Bacteria; phylum Cyanobacteriota; class Vampirovibrionia; order Gastranaerophilales; family Gastranaerophilaceae; genus Avigastranaerophilus. The sequence goes on along the minus strand of JAFQOI010000047.1, from coordinate 11,211 downwards.
TTCGCATGCAAGAACTACCATTCTGTCATTTTTACCTTTGATTCCCATTGTTTCACCTTTTCTTGTCAAAATAATTTTGTGTTTATGCTCAATAGAAAACTATAGAATACACCTTTTTCGTTATATTCTACTTCCTTTTGTTAAATCACTGATTATATAATATACTAAACATGTTTTTTTTCAAATATAAATTTACAAAACGCAAAATACTGTATTAATCGACTGTTTGTACCATTTTATTTTATAGCAAAAGTTTTATTATTATTTTAGTTGAAATATGAAAGGATATTCTATGACTATAAGTATTAGAAAAGCGTTTGATAATATTACTTCTGATAAATATGACAAGAAAAATATACTATGTTGTTTTGTTCTATTATTAATAAGTTTTTTATGTGAGGCTTTTATGAATGCATTAAAGCCTGGAAATCCGAAAACAGTTTCTACAGAATTATCAACGATTCTTTTTTATCTTTTTTTAATTCCTATAATTATAAACTTTTTAATTAGTGGAATTTTTCTTGTTGCAACTAATAATGCTATACATAAAAAACTGGGTGTTTTCCCTAATCCGGTTCTAAAAATAAGTAAAATAGTCTTCACTTCTTTTAAATACATTGCGGGTGGTATTTTGACTTTTATTGTATTGATGCTTCCTCTCCTTTTTGTGAGTATTCCTATTTGTTTATTTCCTAATAATGTTGTTATTATGGTTATTTTTTCCATATTGGGTTTTGCATATATGATTTTTTCTGCCGTTATGGGTTTTGGATTGTATTTTAATTTTATACAAAATTTAAAATTTAAATCTTTGTTTCAATACACAAAAGCACTACAATTTATTAAAAATGCAGGATCTTCGGGTGGAACATGGTTATTGAAATCTATAGTTCTTAGGATATTGAGTATACTTCTTTTGGGATTTGCTCTTATAGTGATTGGCATATTAACTGGTGCTGTGGTCAGTAAAGAGGTTATTGGAAGTAATGCTTTTGTTGTAATAATGACGTTTATAATTGTGCTTATTTATTGTCCTATGGCTGTTTGTCAGGTTGATATAACAGGACAGTTCTTTGCTGAACTTAGAGCAAAGAAAATTTTACCGCCACTACGCAAAAAACAAAAAGAAGTAGAACAAGTTAAAACTGAAGAAGTGACAGAATAATGTCACTTCTTTTTGTATTTTAAGAATATAAAATTGATTATTCTAATTTTGTTACTTCCATTTTATTGCGAATTGGAATCTGTTTTATTTGTGTGTTATAAATATAATGTAGAGGGCTATGTATTTGGTAAAATTGTTCGGAAAGTTTTTAATAGTTGCGCTGGGGATAAGTTTTGTTATTCCATCGTCAGGCTTTGCTATTCCTGATGTTATTAGGCTTGAACCTGATGTTAAAAATGAATTGGTACTTAATAATAAAAAAGACTTAAATAACAAAAGTTTAGTTCTTCAAGATAAGTCTTCGATTGAAGAATTAATTAGAATGCAAAAAGAAGAAGAAGTTAAAGATATTGATGCTCTTTGGCAAGCGACAATTGATAATAATACCTTGATTAAGTTTACGATGAATAAACTAAATACCCCAGAATCTCAGAGAAGATTACATTCTTCCATAATGGCTAAAAGTTTGTCTTCTTTGATATATGGTGCTAGTTATATCCCAATGTTTTTAGGTCAAAATGCAATGGTTCAATCCGCGTCATTTTCAGCTGGTAGATTGGCCAATAATTTTTTAAACAAAGATGCTTCAACTGCAACATCTACTCCAATAACAGATACAGAATTAATACAACTAGCAGGCACAATTGAAGAACTGCAAGAAAGGATAATTTCTACATATTATGGTTATAAAGGTGCTTTAAATAAATTAAAAGATACTCGTTCTAGAATAATTTTGTATAACAAAAATTATTCAAATGCGCTTAGAACAAATTCTTTAACAGAATTGGTTGTTTCTTCTGCGTTATATGAGGAGATGCAACTTCAAGAATATAAACAAGAACAAGAAGCTAAAAAATACTATCTAGCTTTAGAACGTCTTGCTGGAAAAAAGGCTGTAGATGGACTTATCTTGTCTCAATATGCGCTTAAAAACCAGCTTATTAATACAGAAAAAGTAATAAAACAATGAGAAAATTAGTTTATATAATATCGATATTATTAATAGGAAATACTGTATTTGCGGTAAATTTAGACGATTTAAAAGAGCCGAAGAAACCTGCATATAGGCTTGGGGTTACGCATAATATTGAAAAAGAATATAGAATAACTGATTTAACAGAAAAACAAAGTTCTATAACTGCTTCGTATGAAAAAGAATTTATAAGAAATTCAACTTATGCAGATACTTCTTTAAAAGACTTATCTAATGAAATTTCTAAATTATTAACCATAGAAAAAGAAGATATGCTTGGGCATATACAAATTCTATGGGCTGGTGCAGCAATGAGAAGTGAGACTATAAAGTTTGCGCTTTACAAACTTTCTAATCCAGATGCAGATAAGCCAGATGATTCAATAGTTAAAAAAATTATTCGACCATTGTCTACCGCATCTTCAATTGCTGGTGCGGGTATGGGTAATCCTTTTGGGGCAACAGCAGCTCTTTTTAGTGGGCATTTATTAAATTCACTTTCTTTTAATGACAAGGATTTAAACTACAAATATACTAAAGTTACTGATGCCGATATGATTGTGCTCATTACAAAAGTCGATAATATGCAAAAGAAAGTTATAGATCTATATCTTGATTATATGACTTCTTTTAATTTGCTTTCGATGGCTGAAAGAAATTTAAAAACAAGAGAAGAACGTTATAATTCTGGAATATATTCAACAAGAGAACAATTGCTTGTCGCAGATGCTTATTATCGTAGTGCAATAGATAATAAAGCGAAACTCGAATTAGAATACCTTGAATGTAGAGCAGCACTTGAACAAATGGTTGGAAATGATGCTCTCCTCGAATTTGAAAAAACTCTAATTAACAAATAATTATTTGTTTTTCTTATGTTTCCCTTGTTTTTGTCTTAATTCTGGGTCTGATTTTATTTTTGAATTCATTTGTATTCTTTTTACTGAATGTACATCAGGAAGAGATTGGAATGCATTTATTACAAAATTTAGTTTGTCAATGCTACTTACTTCTACACCAAGTTCAATAATACCAACTTTTTTAGTTGAACTAGTTTTTACATTAGCATAGGTGATGTTTGTATCACAATCGGCAGCCTTAATTAAAATGTCCTTTAACATTCCAAGTTTGTCCGCACAACTAATTCTAATAGACGTAACGTAAGTTTTATTTGTTGCTGTTCCGTCTTTCCAATTAATTCTCATTAATCTTTCTTCTGGCACAGTATCTAATGAAGGACAGTCAATTCTATGAATTGATACGCCTTTTCCTCTTGTTACAACACCTACAATGTGTTCGCCAGGGACAGGAGAACAACATTTTACAAAACTGTACAACATTCCTTCTAAGCCGACAATTTCATCTTTATAATGACTTTTCTTTTTAGATGATACGAAATTGTTAGTTTCTTCGTTAGCTGGTTTTTTGATTTTACTAACAACTTTGCTTACCGTCGTTTCTCCATTACCGACAGCGGATAGTAAATCATCAACGGATACATAGTTTAGTATTTTTGCTATTTCAAGAAGTTTTCCATTTTTAAGGTTTTCTTCATATATTGCTTTTGTAAGTTCCTGTTCAAGCATATTTCTACCATTAGACATATGCTCTTCACGATTATGTTTCTTGAACCATTGTCTTATTCTTGATTGCGCTTGTTTTGTTACGCAGAATTTAAGCCAATGAAGTTTGGGTGTGCCTGTTTTTGACGTAAGTAATTCTACAATGTCTCCATTGTTTAACTTTGTGTCTAATTGGGCAATTCTACCATTGATTAAAACACCTGTTGTCCTACATCCAACTTCAGAGTGAATCCTAAATGCAAAGTCTATAGGAGTTGCATTTAATGGTAAATCAATAATATCTCCCATTGGAGTAAATGCAAAAATTTGATTGTTAAATACGTCTAATTTTACTTTTTCAACAAATTCGTTGGCATTAGATGCTTCTTTTTCTAGTTCAATCATTTGATTCATCCAAGAAAATTTAATATCATCTTCAGATTCAACTTTTATAGAACCAGCTTCTTTGTATTTCCAGTGTGCAGCAACCCCATATTCGGCAATCTTGTGCATTTCTTTTGTTCTGATTTGAACTTCAAGTGGTTTTTGTTTTGGTCCAAGGACGGATGTGTGCAATGATTTATAACCATTACCTTTTGGCATCGCTATATAATCTTTAAATCTTCCGGGGATTGGCTTAAATAATGAGTGAATTATGCCTAAAACTTCATAGCATTGTCTCTCTGTATCTACAATGACTCTAACTGCAGTAATATCGTATAAATCGTTAAAAGCAACATTTAGTCTTTGCATTTTTTTATAAATACTATAATAATGTTTTGCTCTGCCAGTTATTTCCGCAGTTATTTCATTTCTTTTTAATCCGTCAGATATTTCATCAATTAGTAGTTTAACAGTATTTTCACGTTCAACTTTTTTTTGTGCAACAAGTTGCGCTATTTCAAAATATTTTTCAGGATTTAAATATCTTAGTGATAAATCTTCTAATTCTGCTTTTATCCTACCAATACCTAATCTATTTGCCAGTGGTGCAAAAATATCAATGGTTTCTTGAGCAATTCTTACTTGTTTTACAGGGGTCATATAGTTAAGAGTTCGCATATTGTGCAATCTATCTGCTAATTTTAGGAAGATTACTCTTACATCTTTTGCCATTGCAATGAACATTCGGCGAAAGTTTTCTGCTTGTCGTTCTTCTTTTGATTTGAATTGTAATTTGTCTAACTTTGTAATTCCAAGAACAAGATTTAATACATCTTCGCCAAATTCTTCGCCAACTTGTTTGGGTGTAATTCCTGTATCTTCAATTGTATCGTGCAATAAAGCCGCCATTAACGTGTGCTTATCTACTTTCAATGTTGCAAGAATTTTTGCGACGTCAACAGGGTGAATAATATATGGTTCTTCACTTACACGATATTGACCGGCATGTAGTTTTGCCGCAAATAAGTATGCTTTATAAATTTCTTGTATATCTTCTTCGGACCTGTTTTGTTCTCTTAGAATTTTTTCAAGTCCTTGAAATATGTTTTCTTGTTCCATTACTTCGTTTTTCCCGTATATATTCTACACTTTATTTCTCAATTTTTCAAATCTGGATAAATTATTGTATAATTTTTCTATGAATGAATCATTTAAATTTTTATATGAAACAAATGATGGTGTAATTTTATGTGCGAAGTTAGTGCCAAATTCTTCGTATAGTAAAATAGTAGATTTTAATGAAGAATATGTAAGAATAAAAATAAGTTCACCGCCAATAGAAAATAGAGCTAATAAAGAGTTAATTTCGTTTTGTAGTGATTTTTTTGACGTTAACAAATCCAAAATACAAATTGTTTCTGGTGAAAAATCTAAATTAAAAAAGATTCATATTAGGGATGAAAAAATTGATGTCCTTTCACAAAAACTTTTGTTTGTGTTAGACTCAATAAAAAAGACAAGCAAGGAATAAAAAATGTTAACATTAATGTGGGTAATTCAAATCGTAACTGGTGTTTTATTGATACTTTTAGTATTATTGCACTCTCCAAAAGGTGATGGCTTAGGTGCAATTGGCGGTGCAGCTAATTTATTTTCATCACAAAAAAGTGCTGAAAAAGGCTTAAATCATGTGACTTATGTTCTTTCAGCAATCTTTTTAGTTTGTTCTTTTATTACTGGTTATCATTTATTTGGCTAAAAACCAGTTGAACCAAATCCACCTGCTCCACGAATTGATTCTGCGAGTTCTGTGGTTACTTCGATTTGCGCTTTTTCAACTTTTGCTATAACCATTTGTGCAATTCTATCTTCTGGATTAATTGTGTATTCTTCATTAGATATGTTAACAAGTCCTACGCAAACTTCTCCTCTGTAATCTGCATCTACGGTGCCAACAGCATTTATTAATGTAATACCATGTTTTATTGAAAGACCCGATCTCGCTCTTATTTGTGCTTCGTACTCAATAGGAATTTCAATTTTTATGCCAGTAGGAACTAAAACTCTTTCTAATGGTTTTAATGTTATTGGTTTTTCTATTGCCGCATGCAAGTCCATTCCTGATGACCCTTCAGTCTTGTATTCAGGTAGATGTTTATTATGCTCCATTCTTATAACTTTCATTATCATTTTGTTGGGTCACCTTTCCTATTTTTTTCTTCTAACATATACAATGGTTGTCTATTTGAAATTGTAAGATTTTTGGATAAGTTGTATTCTCCTTTAAATTTCAATATGTACTGTTGTATGTTTTTGTTGTCATAATTTATTTTAAATTTTTGGGTTAGCATAATTTCATCAAAAAACTTTAATGAAAGTATGATATCCATTATGTCTAATTCTTTCTCTAATGTCGAAGATATATTTGATATAGAACTTAATACGCTACAAAAATTGACCGATACTCCGTATTTCTTAAATTCTGCGGAAATCGTTGCTAGAGTTGGTTTTATGTAATATACAAAATCGTCCACATAATCAAAGTTTTCGTACAATAAAAATAAGTTTTTTCTATAATAGCCTTTTTGTATTGGTTTTGAATAAGAAATTTGTTCAAGTAATTTTTTGTTTATTCTTAATTTCCAATCTTGAACTTCTTTTAAAGTAAGTTCTAAATCATCTTTTTTTCGTTTAATTTTCTTGATTTGTGGAGAAATAAGAAATAATAATTTTGGATTTTCCTGTACCGTTGTTTTTTGCGCAGCATAAGGAATTTCTGGTGCTTTTGATTGAAGTGAAGATACTTTTCTGTTTCGCTCTCTTCTTTGGGCAATTATTCTTTCTTCTTCCTCTTCTATATCATATAATTTTTGTTGAAATGCATCAGAAATGCAGTTTGCAATAAATCCTAATACAACAGAAATACACCCAATGATTGCAAGTGAGAAATCAACACCAACGCCTTGCGGATAGTAATTTAATATTTTTCTTACAAATAAAATGGGGGCTCTGAATACTGGATTGAACAGGTATAACCAATCTACTTCAAAACAGTTTAATAGCCAAAAGATAAAGGAAATAAATGCATAAAAATATAAGAAATAGCGCAACACAACCGCACAAATCATTATTTGTGAGTATCTTTTTCTTTTAATTGCTACTGTCGTTGATCTTGCCATCTTATACTATTTCGTTATCAATTAACCTCGTTTTTCCACATTTTACTGCGATTGCTATTAAGGTATTTTCTTTTACTTCCGTTGTTTCTTCAAAGGTTGTAAAATCTCGAAACTCTAAATATTCAAGTTCAAGGTTTTTATCCAAGATAGTAATTGCAGCATCGAAAAGTTTTTTTGTATCTTTTATTCCTTGATTATACAATATTTTTATTTGATTTAAACTTTTTGAAATTGTCAATGCATTTTTTCTTTCTTCTTCAGAAAGATAAGCATTCCTAGAACTTAGTGCAAGTCCGTCAACTTCTCTAATTATTGGGCAAGGTATGATTTTTAAATTTAAATTTAAATCTTTTACCATTTTTGTTAATATGAACAATTGTTGCGCATCTTTTTGTCCAAAAAATGCAAAATCAGGTTCTGTTATATTGAATAACTTAAGAACAACAGTTGCAACGCCGTCAAAATGTCCTGTTCTTGTTTTTCCACATAAACAATCAATCAAGTTGTATGGTGGGCATACAAAAGTAAGTTCTGTATTAGATAATTTTACCCCATTGCCGTACATTTCGGTTGCCGTTGGTGCAAAAACAATATCTACTCCAAGTTCTTCGCATATAAGCATATCTTTTTCGATAGTTCTTGGGTATTTATCAAAATCCTCATTTGGTCCAAATTGTATGGGGTTCACAAAGATACTTACAATTACTTTGTCACAAGTTTCTTTTGCTTTTTTAATAAGTGATGCATGACCATTGTGCAATGCTCCCATTGTAGGAACAAGACCAATTGTTTGATTATTTTTTTTCCAAATCTTTATATTGTTTTTGATTTCTAATATGCTATTAGACAACAGTGTTTTCAAGTTTTGCTCTTTCTTCTTCTTGTAAGGTAAAAATATACTCTGGTGATGGAAAAAATCCATTTTTTACTTCTTTGTTATATTTTGATATTGCATCTTTCATTGTTTCTTTAACATTTGCATATTGTTTTACAAATTTTGGAACATGAGATGAATATTTACCAATAATGTCGTCAATTACAAGAACTTGTCCATCACAATATCTTCCTGCTCCGATACCGATTGTTGGTATATTTAGGTTTTCGCTAATATATTTTGCACTTTCTTCAGGAACCATTTCTAAAACAAGTGCAAATGCACCATTTGCTTCAAGTTTTTTTGCTGCTTCAAGAAGTTTTAATGTATTTTCGTATGATTTTCCTTGAACAAAATATCCGCCTATTGTGTTTATATATTGAGGCGTAAATCCTAAGTGTCCTACAACATTTATACCTGATTCTGTTAGATGTTTAATTTCGTCAAGAATAAAATCAGAAGCACCCTCTAATTTTACGGCTTTGGCACCTGCTTGAATTAATTTTCCAGCGTTTAAAATTGTTTGTTCTTTTGATACGTGGTAAGACAAAAATGGCATATCTGCTATTACAAGTGCTCTTTTGACTCCTCTTGAAACCGCCTTTGTAAAAGTGAGCATATCTTCAATTGTAACGTTTATAGTGCTATCGTATCCTAAAACTGTCATTCCGACAGAATCGCCAACAAGTATAGAATCAATACCGCATTCATCAATATATTTTGCAGTAGAATAATCATACGCAGTAAGCATTGTAAGTTTTTCTTTTGCCTGTTTTTGGTTTTGAAAATACCTCGCTGTTATTGGTTTTATGATTTCATTAGTCATTAGTGTTTTTCCTTTGAACCCTTTTTGTACCAATAATATATTATTCTTGCTAATTTCCCAGGAGAATGTCTTACAAAAGAAGAGTGTCCATCTTCAAAACGTTTGTCTTCTACAAGATTTTTTTGAACAATTTCTATGCCCATTTTGTTTATTTCTTTTGTATCAACAACTACTGGAACAGAACCAGCATCTTTATATGGTGCAATTAATTTTTCAGGTAAATCTGTGTTTACAAGTACTGCATCAATAATTTTATTGTATTTTGTATGGTTTATTATTGTTTTAATATGGTCAGAAACACTAAAACCATCTGTTTCTCCAGGTTGAGTCATAATGTTACAAACATAAATTTTCTTTGCTTTTGCATCATTTACTGCTTTTGCTATATCTTTTATCAAAAGATTTGGGACTACACTTGTGTATAAGCTTCCAGGACCAAGAATAATGATATCTGCATCTTGTATTGCCCATATAACATCTTCCAATGGTTTACAATTGTCAGGTTCAGTGAACAATCTTTTTATTTTTTTTCCTGTTTCAGGAATGTTTGATTCCCCTTTTATAATTGTTCCATCTTCAAATTCAGCGACAAGTCTCATATCATCAAGAGTTGAAGGTAAAACCCTTCCTCTGATTGAAAGAACCTTAGATGATTCTTTTACTGCATTAACCATATCTCCAGTTATTGCACACATCGCAGTTATAAACAAGTTTCCAAAACTATGTCCAGATAATCCTTCACCTTCTCTGAAACGATATTGAAATAATTTTGGTACTAAATCTTCTTCGTCATCCGCAAGTGCTGCAATACAACTTCTAATATCTCCTGGAGGTAATACGCCGAAGTCTTCTCTAAGTTTTCCAGAGCTTCCGCCATCATCACCTACGGTTACCACTGCTGTAATATTATTTGTTATTTTTTTGATTCCTTTTAACATTGTTGAAAGACCGGTCCCACCGCCTATTGCAACAATTTTAGGACCTCTGTTTAATTTTCTTCTTCTGTATAAATCTTCAAGAACAGCGTGTCTATTTCTATCATTTTTAACATCTAAAATCGAATAATTTGTGTTGAGCCAGCCGATGCAGAAAATTATTGCACCTAAGATTATCAAGAACCAGCCAATAAGTTCAGAAGGAACCATTTGTGTAATTCTCATAATCATATCAATCATGGTATAAACTGGTCTTAGGTTTGATATTATACATAAGCCAACTGCTGCAATAATCGCTCCCATTATAATTAGTACAAACCAACGTTTTACTTCTAATCCTGGTAGTAGCCAACCTGCATCCTTTGGTATTTTATTAAATAATTTGCCAAATCTCACTTTTAATCTCCTTATACCCAGCCAGATAATTCTGCTTTGTTGTAGTTGAATGGTGTAGGAGTAATTATTTCATTTGCTTTTTTTATTAATTCAAGTGCATTTGGATTTTTTGAATCAAAGTGTATAGTATCTGTTTTGACAGGCATAAAGATACCATTACCTAGTTTTATTTGTGAAGAATAAAGCACTGTTCTGATTCTGTTCAATGCATCATCATTATTAACGTATTCTTTTTTGTCCCAATCAACTTTGAAATCAGGAGTATAGAATTTATCAATGAATAATTCTCTATTTACAACAATATTTGTTTCTACAGCAACTTGCTCAAGCACTTCGTTATCTAGCCCTGTATATACGAGCCATTTGTCGAATTTTTGGATAGCTTTTGCTATTGCTTTAGAAAACTCTACGTTTTCAGATGCAAGTTTATACATTGCTCCATGTGGTCTTACATAATCCAATGTTAAGCTGTATGATTTTGCAAATGCTGCAAGAGCACCAATTTGATAAATAACAATTGATTCGATTTCTTCTTCTTTTAATTCCATTGGACGATAGCCCAAACCAGCAATATCGTTAAATCCAATGTGTGCACCAATTGTTATATTTTTTTCTTTGCATTTTAATAAATATTCTCTAATTAACACAGGATCTCCTGCGTGCAAACCACAAGAAATGCTTACTGAACTTGCATAATCAAGAAGTTCTTCTTCTTTTTCATTTTTAAAATGACCATATCCTTGTGCTGCATCTATATTAAAATCTATATGTTTTAATGTCATATATTTCCCTCAAGCATATCAAAAATAAGTCCTATTACTCCTCATTTTATTATATATCAACAATATTTTTAGTCTAGTTTGTAACAATGTAAATAATCAATTTTTGACTTTTTTTTAATGAAAATTAAATATAAA
>JAFQOI010000046.1 GCA_017403285.1 bacterium | reverse complement strand
TAAAATTATTATTAAGTGATATATGGTCAGATAAACGTCTATTAACCCAGTTAGCATATAAAGATTTTGTGCGAAGATTTTCAGGAACATATTTTGGCGTGTTGTGGAGTATTATTCAACCATTATTAACGATAATAGTGTATTATTTAGTGTTTCAATATGGATTTCGAAGCGGTGATGTTGGTGAGATTCCATTTATATTTTGGTTTATATGTGGAATAGTTCCTTGGTTGTTTATTTCAGAAGCATTTTCAAGTGCAAGTAATAGTTTTTTAGACTATAGTTATTTGATTAAGAAAGTAAAGTTTAACATTAATATACTGCCAATGGTAAAAATACTATCTGCATTTTTTGTACATGCATTTTTTTTGGGAATTATAATTATAGTTTGTATGGTAGGAGGTTATTTTCCTACATTGTATATAATACAAATATTATATTTTATGGCATGTTCTATAGTGTTGTTATTCTCAATGTCATTGATAACATCTTCAATAATGGTATTTTTTAGAGATTTAAATCAATTAATTAGTATTATATTGTTAATAGGAATGTGGGGAACACCAATAGCATGGAATTTAGAGGTGTTTTCTCCAAAAGCGCAAATGATTTTAAAATTTAATCCATTTTATTATTTAGTAGAAGGATATAGAGATGCGATACTGGGAAGAAAATGGTTTTGGGAAAGACCGATGTTGACAATATATTTTTGGACAATAATAATGTTATTTTTATTTGTGGGTGTAACTGTTTATGTACGTATGAAGCCACATTTTGCTGATACAGTTTAGAATAAAAGAGGAAAAGAATATGAAGAAGGAAAATAATACATATAAGATTCAGGTAGAAAATGTAACTAAAACATATAAGATGTATAATTCTCCTATAGATAGAATGAAAGAAGCATTGAGTTTGAGTGGAAAAGAAAGACATACCGTTTTTTATGCAATAAAAGACCTAAGTTTTTCTATAAAAAAAGGAGAAATTTTGGGGATTGTTGGAAGAAATGGTGCGGGAAAATCAACATTACTAAAGTTAATTACCGGAATTTTAGAACCATCAGAAGGAAAAGTGAGTGTTAAGGGAAAAATATCCTCTTTGCTAGAGTTGGGAACAGGATTCAATATGGATTATACAGGAATTGAAAATATATATTTCTATGGAACTTTGATGGGTATGTCTAAGTCTCAGATGGATGAGAAGCTTGAAGATATAATTGCGTTTGCTGAAATTGGGGATTATATCTATCAAGTTGTAAAGTCTTACTCAAGTGGAATGTTTGCAAGATTAGCATTTTCCTGTGCAATAAATGTGGAGCCTGATATATTAATTGTAGATGAAATATTAAGTGTTGGTGACATGAGATTTCAGGCAAAGTGTTTTAATAAATTTAAAGAATTTCGTGATAAAGGTGTAACAATTTTATACGTTGGACATGATGTGGGGATGATGAGACAGTTCTGTGATGAGGTTATGTGGATTGATAAAGGAAAATTAGTAGATAAAGGAGATCCAACATATATTTGTGCGCAATACACAGAGTATATGTATTTAGATGATGTAGATGACTTTACAGAATACAAAAAATTTGAGGAAAAGAAAAAAGAGGAAAAGAATTTTGAAGAAAAAGAAAGCAAGATAGAAAAAATTTTTCAGAACGAGGTAGAGAGGGAACTTTTCCCAGATAGCATAGCACATTGGGGATCAGCTGTAGGAAATATAAAAAATGTAGAAATTACGAATAGCAATAGTGAAATCATAACTTATTTTGAGCCAGGAGAATTAATAAATGTAGAAATAACATATTCGGATTGTGACACATTTGAATATGAGTATTTATCTGTTGCTATTTCTATAAAAAACCGAGAAGGAATTGACTTAATTGTAAAAACAACATTTGATGAAGATGTTGTTTTGTATAATAAGAATAAAGAAGAAAATAAAGTATGTTTTTCGTTTCGTACAAATCTTGCAAATGGAGAATATTATTTAGTTGTTGCAATTGAAAATAGACGGAATGCTTCTATTTCTTATTATGAATATATTGAAGGAGCAAAATTTTTTAAAATTTATACAGATAAAAGAATATTTGGCATTGTAAATGTAGAAGCAGAAATTAAAATAAGTTAGTGGGGTAAAAAGTTTATGGAAATTAATTCAAAGGAATATTGGGAAAAAAGGTTTGTGGAGAATTGGGAGAAATGCTATGGCGTAGAACAGACCAGTTTTTTTGCAAAAATAGCATGTGAATTGTTACCAATTAAAATTGTAAATGAAATAAGAGAAAAAAATTATTCAGTTTGTGATATGGGATGTGCTTTGGGGGATGGTGTAAATATACTATCAGAATTTTTAAAAATAAATGTGGATGGAGCAGATTTTTCAAGAGAAGCGGTTGATATAGCAACAAAAAAATATCCTCAAAATCATTTCAGAGTGTTAGATATGACAAATATACCAGAAGGTACACAATACGATGTGGTTTTTTCATCAAATGTCTTGGAACATTTTAGCTGTCCTTGGAATATATTTGAAAATCTTTCAAAAGTTGCAAAGAAGTATATAATATTGATGGTTCCGTTTGAAGAAGAATTAGAAATAGATGAACATTTATATCAATTTAGAGAGGATAACATACCATTAAGTAAGTGTGGTTATAATTTGGTATATTCTATTGCATTTGATGCGAGAAATATGGAAGAAACTTATTATCCGGACAACCAAATTATGCTTATATATGCGAAACACGATTCGGAAGAAATGCAGATATATATTAAAGATGTGAATGCAAAAAATGGTTTGTTACAAGAAAGGATAGAACAAAAAAATAAAGAAATAGAACAAAAAAATAAAGAAATAGAACAAAAAAATAAAGAAATAGAACAAAAAGATATAAAGATACAACAGATAGAGCTAGAAAAAGAGCAGATAATAGATTCGGAGGAAAAGAGCCGAAATGAGCTTATTTGCAAATATAATAAAAAAATAGAACAATTGCAATGTGAAAGAGAAGAAGAAAATCGTAATTATGCTGAATATATTGAATCAAAGAGAGATGTGGAAAAAGATTTGATTAAGCAAATCAATATTGTACAAGCATCTAAGACTTACAGATATGGATTGGTTCTAAAACGTTTTTATGCACAATGTATTAAGTCATCAGAGAAACGTGATTTTTTCAAATGGTTATGTGGAAAAATTACCCACAAAGAAACTACAGCTAAATTATTATCTGAGTTTGATCATTTAGAAACAGCAAAACAATGTTTGAGAGTGGAACATCATACGGTAAATCATAAACCGGTTGTCGTGGAAAGTGCCACAATTAAGCTAAAAACAACAAAATCAGTAGTGATTTTTGCTTCAGTACCTTTTTTTGATGTTGGTGGTGGGCAAAGATCGGCACAGCTTGCAAGAACTTTTAATGCGTTGGGATATAGAGTACATTATATTTATGGGTTCCCTTGTACAGAAGAAAATGTGCCAGATATGTTTATTCCAACAGAAGCTCACGAATATATTGATAACATTTCAAAAGAGTGGTTTATTAAAAGGATTAATGAGGAGTCAATAGTAATATTCGAGATTCCATATGCAAAATTTGAGCCATATTTGAAATTAGCAAATAAAGTTGGATGTCTGACAGTATATGAACACATTGATAATTGGGATTCATCTTTGGGTTGTCTTTTTTATGATGAAGTTGTTTATAAGAACTTTTTAGAAAAAGTAGGCCTAATAACTGTTACAGCAAAAATGCTTGGTGAAAAAATAGAGGAAAAAATAGATAGAGAGTATTTGTATCTTCCGAATGCAGTAAATATAGAAATTTTTGAGCCTTTAAAAACCTACGCATGCCCTAGTGATCTAGTAAAAGGAAAAAGAAAAACGTTGTTGTATTTTGGCTCCTTATGGGGGGAATGGTTTGAGTGGGATAAGATTGATTATTTAGCAAAACAATGTCCTGATTGTGCGATTAATCTTATTGGGGACTATTCAGGTTGTGTTGATAGGGTGAAAAACGCAAGGAAAAATGTTCATTTTTTAGGTTTAAAAAAACAGACAGATTTACCAGCATATCTTCAGCATTCAGATGTAGCTTTATTACCATTTAAAAATTGTGAAATTGGAAAATACGTGTCTCCATTAAAAATATTTGAATACATTGCAATGAATGTAAAAGTAATAGCAACGAATTTAGATGACATACAAAATTATCCTAATGTATATTGTTCAGATTCTAAAGAAGATTGGGTGAGTTTTTTGAATGAAGAAACTGAACTAATTGATAGTAGCACTTTTATATCTGATAATAATTGGTTTGCTCGATGTGCGGAACTGATAAAGAGAGCAAACATAAAAGAAAAAAATTTTCCTGAAATTTCTATAGTTGTTTTAAATTATAATAATATGACGTTTATTCGTAGATGTGTTGAAACTTTATTGGCTCATAAATCAAGATATAATTATGAAATTGTTGTAGTAGATAATGGAAGTAAAGACGGCTCATACGAAATGCTTAAGGAAAATTATTCAGAAAAAATTGTATTGGTTCAAAATACAAAAAATGGTTGTTCCTCTGGTAGAAACTTAGGTGTGAAAAATTCTAAAGGGGAATATATATGTTTTTTGGATAGTGATCAATGGGTTATAAGTGATTATTGGTTAGATTCAGCAATAGAACTTTTTGAAAAAAATTCTAAATTGGGTGCTGTTTCATGGGCTGGTGGGTGGTTTTCACCAGGAACGCCAGCTGGAACAATTGTTGATTATTTGCCTAATCGAGGAATGGATACGGCAGCTGTATGGTATAGAATGGATATAGGGTATCTTGGAACAGACGGCTTTTTGATTAAGAGAAAGTTGTTTGATGAGATAAATGGATTTGATGAGTTTTATGACCCGACATGTTTTGAAGATACAGATATATCTTTAAAGGTTAGGTATCATGGGTATGAGTTGGCATATTGTCCATACATGAGCATTATGCATTTGCCACATCAAACAACAAAGTCAGGAAGTGCTGGACATACTAAATTAATGAAGAGAAATGGAGATTATTTTGTAGAAAAATGGAAAAAGTTGAAACCAGAGCTCTTGGAGTATTATTTTTAATATCTTTAGGGTTTAATACATATTGCTGAGTTTTAGTTTGTTTTGGAAATGTTACTATATGAGTTTTGAAAGTGAAGAGCTGTATATGAATAGCTAAAAAACGAAGAAAAAATTTAAAAAACATATCATATACTAAAAATCATTGCTGTGTATTTATTGGTAAAATTGGATTTATATTTTGAACAAGACTTTCTTTTCATTTAGATATTTTAGTGTTCTTATGTCTTTTGGATATTATCAAGAGGCGTAAGAACATTTTTGGTGTTATGATATCATAATAGTAGGAATAGTAAATGAAACAAAGAGTGTACATAAACTAGTTAGTAGTTTTTGTTAGTAGTTCAGGAGGAAAAGTAATATGTGTGGAATAGTAGGTTTTAATGGAAGTCATCAAGCAGCCCCAATCTTGTTAGACGGGCTTTCAAAATTAGAATATCGAGGATATGATTCGGCAGGTTTAGCAGTTCGTAATGGAACGGCAGAAACAGAGGTTATTAAGGCAAAAGGAAGATTAAAAGTTTTAGCTGAAAAAACAAATGATGGACAGGCCTTACATGGTACATGTGGAATTGGTCATACCAGATGGGCGACACATGGAGAACCATCAGAAGAAAATGC
>JAFQOI010000045.1 GCA_017403285.1 bacterium | reverse complement strand
AAGAACTTGAAGAAGAAACTGATGATGAATTAGAAAAAGTAGAAGTAGAAGAAACTGGTTCTGAACCAAAAGGTTTTAGTTTAGATTTATCTATTGATGATATTAAATTTGAGCAACGTCCTGAAAGAAGAGAAGGTTCAAGAAGAAGAGGGTATCGTCGAACTCAAGATAGAAATATTGTTTCAAGAGCGCAAAAAGACGCGCAATTAATAAAAGAAGCAGCGAAACAAGATGGTTATAAAGAAGGTCTAAATCAAGCAAATCAAGATATAGAAAATCTTCGTTCCAAGCTTGTTGAGTTTTATGGATATAAAGAACTCGTTTTTGAAAAAGTTTCTGAATGTATTTTGGATATTTCTGTTGAAATTGCTAGAAAAATAATTAATAAACAAATTGAAACAGATAATTCTACTATAATTTCAATAATAAAAGCGGCTGTTAACGAAGTAAATAAGTCAGAAGAAAAAATCACATTGAAAGTGATGCCAAAAGATGTTGAGTTAGTTCGAGATAAGATACCAGAAATATTTCCTGCCGGTTCGTTTGATGCTAAAATACTGGTAATTCCTGATAATAGTATTCAAGAAGGTGGGGTAATAATAGAAACTTCAAATGGAATTATCGATGCAACAATAGAAACACAACTTTCAATAATTGAAAAAACGCTAAAAACGCAAGAGGATAGTAAAGAAACATAAAGGGATAATGTAAGTGGCACAACCACAACAAGGTAATAGGTCAATGACCAGTGAAATTTTATTAGCAATATTTGTAATATTGCTTATTGTTTTGCTGATTTGTGAACTTCCTCCTGTTGTTGTAAACTTTGCGATAAGTTTTAATATTACATTAGGTATTTTGTTATTGATGATAGCTTTGTATATTCAAAGACCATTGGAATTGGCTGCTTTTCCTTCAATTATATTGATTGGTACAATGTTCCGTTTAGTTCTTTCAATCGCATCAACAAGGCTTATTCTTGCAAAAGGCGAAGCAGGTGAAGTAATTGATGCGTTTGGTAATTTCGTTACTGGTGGTAATTTGGTTGTAGGTTTTGTTATCTTTTTGATTATCACGATTGTTCAGTTTATGGTTATTACAAAAGGTTCTGAACGTATCGCAGAAGTTGCTGCTAGATTTGCATTAGATGCTATGCCTGGTAAACAAATGACAATTGACGCAGATTTTAACAATGGATTGATTTCCCCAGAAGAAGCCGTTAAAAGAAGAGAAGATTTACAGCGTGAATCTAATTTGTACGGTTCAATGGATGGTGCGATGAAGTTTGTAAAAGGTGATACTATGGCTGGTATCATCATTGTTATTATCAATATTGTTGGTGGTTTAGCAATCGGTGTATTACAAATGGGACTTCAGCCAGGAGAGGCTGTTCAAAAATACACAGTGTTAACCGTTGGGGATGGTCTTGCCGCACAGTTGCCTTCTCTTTTAATGGCAATTGCAGCCGGTATCGTAATGACCCGTTCTACTGCTTCTGGTGGTTCACTCGGTGGTGAATTGGCAACTCAGATTTTAAACAAACCACAGAGTTTGATATTTACGATTGTGTTCTTACTTCTTATCACTGTTACAAGTGCATGGACTCATCTTCCGTGGTATACGTTCCTTATTTATTCAATTATAATTGGTGCTGCATTTTTAATTGTTTCTGTAAATTCTGATGTTCAATCACAATTAGGACAATTAGATGCTGTTAAGAAAAGTATGAGTGATTTAACAAATCCAAATAGAATGTATGAAAGATTAGGTGTTGATGTACTTAATTTGCAAGTTGGAACGGGATTATTAGCAATTGCTGACCCAGATCAAGATGGTATGTTATTGCCGAAAATTTCTGCTTTAAGACAAAAAGTTACTGATGAATTGGGTTATATTATTCCAAATATTCGTATTATGGACTCATCTGCATTAGGACCAAATGAGTACATGATTTCTGTTCGTGGTAATAAAGTTGCTTCAGGCATAGTATATCCTAAAAAAAGTATGGTTATTGCAGAACAATGGGATTCTACCGGTCGTGAAGTTCCTAAAGATGCAATTATTGGGCTTGATCCAACATATCAAACTCAGGCATATTGGATGGATACTGATTTCTTAAAAACAATCAAGGGCATTACTCCTGTTGATTGTGTTGATGTTATTATTACACATTTAAAAGATTGTGTAAGAAAGTACGTAGACGAAATTATGACTAAGACAGATGTTCTTAAGCTTATGGAACTTGTTAAAAGTCAAGACCCAACACTTATCAACGACCTTGTTCCTGCCATTATTTCAACCAGTGATCTTAGAAAGATTTTTGTAAACTTAATTAGAGAAAAAGTTTCAATAAAAGATATTATCTATATATTTGAAAGACTTTGTGATTATGCAAGATTTTCAAAAGAACCTGATATTTTATCAGAACGTTTAAGAGCAGCTTTAGGACGTCAAATTTGTCTTGCTAATTGTTCTGATGACAAGATATTATATGCTCTTACACTTTCTCCAGAGTGGGAGAAAACTTTGGATGATAGTTGCCAAAGAACAGAACTTGGTACTATGTTCTTGTTAAATCCACTTCAAGTTCAAGAATTAATTGAATCTGCTGCTTCTACATTGATAAGAGCGCATCAAAGTATCAATGTTCAACCAGTTATTCTTTGTTCGCCAAGAATAAGACTGCCATTGTATCAACTTTTAGAACGTCATATTCCAACTATTGTTGTAATTTCTTATTCTGAACTTATAACAGATATTAGAGTTGAGGCAGTAGATACTATTGGAGAATCAGTAAATTATAATTTTGAGTAGGTAAATGTTAAATCAATCAACAGAAAAATCAATAGAATATGTAAAAAAACACGCAATCGATGTGATAAATGCTGCGAATTTATATTCTTATAAAGGCAGTGTATCAAAGTTACTTGGTTTGACTGTTGAGGTAAAACTTCCTGGTTTGAAAATAGGAGACCTTTGTTATATTCAAACTCATACTGGTGAAAAAAAACCGGCTGAAGTTGTCGCATTTAAAGGCGAAAATGCTCAATTACTTTTATTGTATGATGGCTCTGGAATAGGGCAAGGAAGTTTAGTTGAGACGACAGGAAAGGCGATAAGTATTCCTGTTGGTGATTTTTTATTGGGAAGATTGATAAGTCCTTTAGGTGAACCTATTGATGGTAAGCCGATGGATGTTAGAGGTGCACAGTGGGTGAATATTGATGGTCCTCCTCCTGATGCATTTGATAGACCTATTATTACTAAAATGTTTTCAACTGGCGTTCGTGCAATCGATTCTTTACTTACACTAGGAGCAGGTCAGCGTATGGGTTTGTTTGCTGGCTCAGGCGTTGGTAAAAGTACTATGTTAGGTATGATTGCTAGAAATTCTGATGCTGATGTTAATGTTGTTGCATTAATTGGTGAACGTGGAAGAGAAGTAAAAGAATTTATTGAAGATGCTTTGGGTGAAGAGGGTATGAGAAAATCAGTTTTGGTTTGTTCTACAGGTGACCAACCACCCTTAATAAGGCAAAAATGTCTTCATGCGGCAACTGCTGTTTGCGAATATTTCCGTGATCAGGGGAAGAAAGTGTTTTTGATGACTGACACAGTAACTCGTTGTGCTATGGCAGGACGTGAAGTCGGTTTGTCAGTTGGTGAGCCACCGACAATTAAGGGATATCCACCTTCAATTTTCTCTTGGCTTCAAAAGGTTTTAGAACGAAGTGGGAATAGTCCAAGAGGTTCAATTACAGCGTTGTATACTGTGTTAATGGAAGGTGATGATATTAATGACCCTGTAGTAGATACGGTAAGAGGTATTGTAGACGGACACATATTCTTATCTAGAAAAATTGCTGAAATGAACCATTATCCTGCTATTGATGTTCTTGGAAGTATAAGCCGTTTGTTTACTGCTGTTACTACTCGTGAGCATCAAGAAGCAGCTCATAAAATGAGACAATTAATGGCAATGTATCGAGAAAACAAGGATCTTATTGATGTTGGTATGTATAATGCTGGCTCAAATCCAAAACTTGATATTGCAATTGAATTAATGCCACAAATAAATGCTTTTTTACAACAAAGAACGTCAGATAGTGTTAGTATGGATTCGACTATACAAACACTAATATCAATGATGAGCGATGTAGATTTATAATCATTCTGTCATTTCTTCAAGCGCAGCAATTTTCATTTGTAGAACATCTGGTTTTTTGCCTGTCCAAATTTCAAATGCTTTTGCACCTTGATATATAAGCATATCAAGCCCTTGTATTGTTATTTTATTATGTTTTTTCGCTAGTTTTATCAGTTCTGTTTTCAATGGATTATATACAATATCATAAACAGCAGCATCATCTCCGAGTGTTTTTATTACATCTTCATCGACAGGAGACAACCCCATTGCTTTTCCACGCATTCCGATTGGAGTGGTATTTACTAGTATTTTATAATCTGAAAGATTTTCTAGTCTTTCGATTTGTTTACAGTTCATTTCTACATTAGGGAAATTTCTCCTCAGTGCTTCTACCATTTCTGCTGCATTTACAATATTTCTGACATAAAAATCAATTTTTTTTACTTTTAATATTGCAAGTCCAACGCCAATTGCTCTTGCTGCACCACCATTTCCTAATACGGCAGCACTTTTACCATTTAGAGATTGTCTAAAATCTTCGGGCATTGCTTCAACAAATCCATATACATCAGTATTGTATCCATACATTGATGAATCATCTAAAATTTTTATTGTATTTGCGCTTCCTGCAACATTCGCTACATTGTCAACTCCCGATAGAAAAAGAGTTATTGGTACTTTTAAAGGAATTGTTACGTTGAATCCTTGAAATCCGTTTGCACGTAGATATTTTAATCTTGAAACTAAATCTTCTTGTTCTGTTTCAAGAATGTCATAAGTACCATTAAGTCCTAAAGACTTAAATGCGGCTTCTTGTATTACTTTTGACATAGAATGTGAAAGTGGGTAACCAATTAATCCAAATTTATACATAACTATTCCTCTTCCATTTCTTTTGAAAATGAACAAGTTTTATTAATACATTCGAGTTTTTTTGATTTTTTTGTTATTTTTTTTACAAGAATATTTCCACACTCAGGACATTTTTCATTAATTGGTTCATACCAAGAAACAAAATCGCATTCTGGATATTTATTACAAGCAAAGAAAACTTTTCCATATTTTGATTTTTTGAATACAATTTCACCCTCTGCGCATTTTGGACATTTTACACCAGTTGATTTTATAATGCGTTTCCTGTTTTTACAGCCGTCGTTTGTGCATTCTAAATAAGGTCCATAAGGTCCTGATTTTTGAATCATATTTGAACCACATTTTTCACATTTTTCTTCTGTTTCTTTTGCTGGTTCTACTTTTGTGCCATCTTTATTTAATGGCATCATTGTTTTGCATTCTGGATAATTGGAACAGCCTAAAAACTGAGTTCCGTATCTACTTGTTCTTACAACCATTTTGTTTCCACAATTCGGACAAATGGTGTCAGATTCGATTTGTACCCTTTGCATATTTTTCTTCGCATTTGTTACAGTATCAATAAATGGGGCATAAAATTCTCTTAAAACTTCATTCCAAACAAGTTTATCCTCTGCAATATCATCTAATTTCGTTTCCATTTTTGCTGTAAATTTGTAGTTCATTATGTCTTTAAAATGGTCAACAAGTTGTCTGCAAACAGTAGTTCCTAGTATTGTTGGTGCTAGTGCTTTGTCAATTTTTTCCACATAATTCCTCTGTTGAATTTTAGAAATAATAGGAGCATAAGTACTTGGACGCCCTATGCCATGTTCTTCTAATGCTTTAACGAGAGATGCTTCAGTATATCTTGGTGGTGGACTTGTAAAATGCTGTTTTGGCATTATTTCTTTTAGTTTTAGTTCATCACCTTCTTTTAAATCCGGAATTTTCGATGACTCTTCTTTTTCATCATCATCATTATATACTTTCAAGTAACCATCAAAAGTAATTTTACTAACACCAGCTTTAAATAAACAATCTCCAGCCTCAATATCTACAGTTGTATTTTTGACTGTAGCATTTTCCATTTGAGAAGCAACAAATTTACTCCAAATAAGTTTATACAATCTATATTGTTCATTTGTTAGATATTCTTTTATGCTATCTGGTGTTTTTTCGACATAAGATGGTCTAATTGCTTCGTGTGCATCTTGAACATTTTTAGACTTTTTCTCGTAATTATTTGCAGTTTTTGGATAGTATTCTTCTCCGTATTGTGAGAGGATATAGTCTTTTGCCGCAGACTGAGCATCATCAGATATTCTAACCGAGTCTGTTCTCATATATGTTATTAAACCAACAGAACCCTCTTTTCCTATATCAATACCTTCGTATAATTTTTGTGCTATTTGCATAGTTTTTGATACGCCATAGCCTAGTTTTGTACTTGCTTCTCTTTGTAATGTTGATGTGATAAAAGGAGCAGAAGGCTTTCTTTGTGTGTTTCTTGTTGATACTTTTGAAACATTAAATGTTCTGTTTTTATCATTTAGGTATTCAACTATTTTTTGTGCTTCCGCTTCATTTTTTATATCTATTTTTTCATTTTTATACTTGCTTAATTCTGCTATAAATTTTGATTTTCCTTTTAATAATTCAGCATCAATTGTCCAATATTCAACTGGGGTAAATGCGTTTATTTCATCTTCCCTTTCGCAAATCATTCTAAGCGCAACACTTTGTACTCTACCTGCTGAAAGGTGGTAGTTTCTCATTTTTTCCCATAAAACTGGACTTATTTTATACCCAACAAGTCTATCCAAAATTTGTCTTGTTTGCTGTGCTCTTACCCTTTGCATGTCAATTTGTCTAGAGTGTTCAACAGCATAAGTAACTGCTTTTGGTGTAATTTCGTTAAATTCAATTCTGAATACTTTATCATCTGGCACATTAATAACTTGTCTAACATGCCAAGCAATAGCCTCTCCTTCTCGGTCAGGGTCGGATGCAAGTAAAACCTTGTCAGCTTTTTTTGCTAAGTCGTTTAATTTTTTTACAACGGCCTTTTTTTCTGGTATTACTTCAAATGTAGGCATAAAATCATTCTGTACGTCAAACCCTAAAACTTTTGACGGAAAATCTCTGATGTGTCCGTAACTTGCCTCTATTTCGTAGGAACTACCTAGTATTTTTTTTATTGTTTTTGATTTCGCCGGTGACTCAACTATTACCAGTACTTGTTCTTTTTTCTTTGCCATCTTTTATACTATCAATGTGTATCTGTCTGCGTTAGTTTTTGAAATGATTCCACTTAGTTCTAACTTAGTTAATATTACCATTAAATCATTAATATTCAACTTTGTTTTAATTGTTAACTCATCTAAAGTTAATGCATCAATTTCTATGCATTTAATTACTAATTCTTCTTCATGTGTATAGTTTATATTCTTTTTCTCTTTTTCTTTATCTATATTACGAATTTCCCAGCCCATTGCATCTAGTATATCTTGCGATGTTGTTACCATTGAAGCACCAGTTTTTAATAACTTATATATGCCTTGAGTATTTGGGTTTGATATCAAACCAGGCATGCACATAAGTTCCCTTCCTTGTTCCAGAGCTAAATTTGCTGTTATCATCGCACCTGATTTAATTGCTGCTTCTGCAACTAATACTCCCTTTGAAAGTCCAGATACAATCCTGTTTCTAACTGGAAAATGCCAACTTAAAGCATCTGTATCCATCCAATATTCACTAATAACTGCTCCGCCTTCTTCGTTTACAATTTTATTGAATAGCTCAATATTTGATTTTGGATATAATTTATCAAACCCTCCGCCAATAACGGCTATGGTTTTTATGTTGTTATTAATTGCTGTCGTATGTGCTATTGTATCTATTCCTTCTGCTAGTCCAGAAACGATACAAATATCACTGTTTTGAAAATCAGAAAGAATATTTTTTAATGTTATTCTTGCATTTTCACTTGCTCTCCTTGAACCAACTACTGCAAGAGTCTTTTCTAAATTGCAAAGATTTAAGTTTCCCAAAATAAAAAGGCCAATAGGCGGATTGGAAATATGTCTTAATAAATATGGATATCTTTCATCTTCAGGATGAATGAAGTCTATGCCTCTTTCTTTTATGTATTCTAAACATTCTTGTGGGTTTATGTTCTTTTTTTCATCCAAAAAATTTTTAATTGAAGTTTTTAGAAGTCCATCAATTTTCCATAAATCATATTCTTGTGCATTCCAAGCAAGTTCTATTGAACCAAAATAATCATAAATCGTATTAACAAAACTAGAACTAATTTTTGTTAACCTAGAAAAAGCACACCAATATTTTTCAGTATCTTCTTTATACAACTACGCCGCCGTTTTTAAGTAACTGTTCATATTGTGTTTTATAATATGCTGCTATGCGGCAAGCCAAATCGTATTTTTGTTCGAGTATAGAAGTGTTCTGCGATTCAAATGTATCTTTACAACAATTATCAGCAGCTTTGGCAGATTTAAAACTCTGTTCTCTTAATACAGGTTTTATTGGCTGGCATGCTAATACTGGCATTGTTGAATTGATACCGCTAACTCTCATTACAACTCCCTTTTTTGATACTACATTACAAAATGCTACCACAATTTATGACTAATTTCAATAGTTTATGCTGGTAATCTTAATCTTGAGATAAGTAATCAGCTAATGGAGTAATTATCATTCCATTTAAAGATTTATCTATATCTTTTAATTTTTTTGAAACAGCATCTATTTCTTCTGTCCAATGAAAATAGTCGTTTATAAACTTTTCTCCACGATTAAATTCTTGTGATAATTGAACTTCTATAATTTCTGTTAACATTTTATTTGCTGTAGGAATAACTTTTTCAATGTCAATATTGATTATTCCATCTGTACTAATTTCTATTGCTTTTTCTTTTATAAAATAGAATGCTTGCATAACAGTTCTTACTCTATGTGCTTGAGAAAGTTCTGGTTTTGCTTTTAAAAAGCAGTTTGCTGCAAAAGTTACAATTATTTGTTTCTTTTCTTCTTCCGTATAAACTCCAGCATTTGTTAAACAATCAAGTAATGCAATTGCCCCCATATCTGCCTTGTTTTCTTCTATTATGTTTTTATATTTCCCAAGTGCTTCTGTTCCACTTTTTGGACCAAGCGAGTGGACATTTTCATGTCCTATAGTAAACCAGTGGTCTGCTTCTGGATTGTAGAATTTATGTAATTCTTTGTTTAAAGTTGCGTCTAATCTTTTTTGTCTTCGTTCTTTCGCATCTTCAGAATTATTTGTTCTAACTTGTCTATGATAAACATTTCTTCTTCCGCCACCAATTGTTAACGATAATTTGTCATTATTCGGTAAATTTTGAGCAATTGTTATTCCACCTCTATAAGAACCTTCATCTCCTCTGAGAGAAACAATATCGGCATCTACCATTGTTTGTAAATTGTCGGATTTATTCGAAATGTTTTGTTCATATCGTTCTTTTAATGGCATATTTTCTGCCATTAATGGTAGGAATTCTTTTACTTTTAATAAGTCTTGAGTTCCTTTTTTATTTACTATTCCAACTCTAATTCCTATAGAGTCTTTAGAAATAGCAGTGATATTGTTTTTTTCAAGCAAGCATTTTAATTCTTCATCTTCAATAACGCTGCCTGTCATTAAATCTG
Source organism: bacterium (assembly GCA_017403285.1). Classification (GTDB taxonomy): domain Bacteria; phylum Cyanobacteriota; class Vampirovibrionia; order Gastranaerophilales; family Gastranaerophilaceae; genus Avigastranaerophilus. Next base: position 14,205 of record JAFQOI010000045.1, on the reverse strand, counting down.
CATATTGTTCCCTTGATATAGTAAACTCTAGTGGAGTATCTTGCAATGATGCCCATTTTTTATCTGCTTCAGCGTCTAACATCGGATTGTTGTCTCTTAGTGCTTTTATTTGCAACAAAAGATATTCATTAAAATCTTTATCGGTTGAAACTTTAGCTGCTTCTTCTAATTCATTTGCAATTAAAGAAAATTCTTCTTTGAACTCTTCTGTATAATCTATCCCTTTTAACTTATTTTCATAACGTTTAACAATGCTTCTTTGATTTAAAATTTTTCTTACTTCTTCAATTTCTCCATTTTTTAGCATTTCCTTTAAAATTGAATGAAATTCAATTTTTGTTAAGTCAGCAGGATAAAAAGCTTTCCCTTCTTTTTCTTCAACTCCTTTTAATAAAATTACTTTTTTTGACTCGGAGTCTATTCCGATTATTCCAAGTTGAGCGTCAAATAATATTTTTGTTAGTTCTGCTTGTTTGTTTCCCTTTTTAATTTCTTCTTCAAGAAATGCTCTAAATGGCAAATTTTGTTCATTATCTTGTTTCATATAAATTGTATTTGCTACGTTCGCAGCACGAACTAAGTGCTTTAGTGCTTTTTTATCGCCATCTAAAAGTTCGTTGTATTCTGTTGCATCAATGCTTAGCATTGGTCTTTTTATAAGATAATCTTTATTTGTCCTTTTTTCTAATTCTTTAATAGACAAATTAAGTTCGTAATTCATGTTAAACCTCTAAATTTATTTATTGTTAAATATAGTATCTGGAACTTCACTGTATTGACAATTACTACATTTTGCTTTTGCATATTGTCTACCATCTAGACCTTTGAATCTTGAAGAATAATTAGTTATTAATCTTGATTGTTTTTGTGCTGGTCTAATACAGTAAGTGTATGCCATTTCGCTTTTTTCAGCTAAATTTGGCACTAAAAACATTGAATCTTTAAAATATACAGATATTGGATATGAAACGCCTGTAGAATCTTGAGTTACATTATTATTTGTCCAATATTTTATACCTGTTTTTTCTATTGATAGTGATTTTAATATCCCCACAAGTTCAGGTATGTTTGGAAGTCTTCCTCCCATAGATGCACAATGATTGTCTTTTTCATATGCAGACGTTGTTTGTGGGTATTGTTGAATTAGTTCAAATGATGGCGAACAAAAACTTTGTTTCCATATTTGCGCTTCTTCATTCATTGTCATATTGCTATATTCAATAAATGGATAATAGCAAAGTCTTATTTGTTTTTTATTTGGATCTTTTACTATTTTATAGCCAATTTGATCAGGTGCTATTTTGTTTTTAGCATTCAATGTTAAATTTGGATTATATGCATAACCTTTTTGTAAAAGTGATTTCATAACTTCTCTGTTTACTTCTTTTACACTAAAGTTAACATGTTTTTTATCTGTTTCAATATCCGAATATTCTGTTGTTGTAATTCCGCTGTTTAATTTTGCTAACAAATCTAATTCTTCACTTGATTGATCCGGAGTATCGTATTCAATTTTATATGTTGTTGCTTTTATATGTTTTTTTATATCTCTTATGAAATATTTTCTAAGATGTTTGTTTGAATTTTTTTCTTGTTCGCTCATATTTGAGACACAATACGCTAAAGGAACAACATCTTTATTAAATGGTTCTACAGAATATGACATGTTTTTAAAATGTACTAAGAATGGTTGTCTTGCTTCATTTGTGCTTGTCCAATAGTAGTTTTCTCCAAAAGTATTAAATCTATTAAATGCAATATTGAACACTTCTAGGTGGTTTGGAAGTCTTGCATCCATAGAGTCGCAAAATAATTTTGCATCTTTATAATCTTTGTAGAAGAATGCTTGAGATGTGTATAAAAATGGAATATCTACATCTTTTCTTTCCAAAATTCTTTTTTCTGTCGGAGTTAATCTTTCATCAACTTTTAAAAATCGTGTAGAAAATTCAACGGTGATTTTTTCAACTTTGAATTTTATTTGAGTAAGGAAATTGTTTTCATATAAGAAATGTATAGCACCCCTACAAAGACAAAAAATTGTAAAAAGTATAAAAATTGCGCCAAGTATACTCATTGAATTTGCTTTGTAATAACTTTTTATTGTTAAACTTGGAATAACCATTGCTGGAACTACGAAATAAAGGTAAGCCAACAAAACAATAGAAGGAAGAATCATTGTTAAAATGCTTACATAAAAAAGGCTAACTAATGTTAAATTTAAAGACTCTGGACCAACAAAAAATAATAATCCAGAACATAAAAATAAAACAACAAGTAGGCATAGTATGAATGTTATTGTGGTTGAACCATAATTTACAAATGATGCCTCTTTTTTCATTGCTGATAGGTTCTTCTTCGCAAGTTTTGTTAATATGTAGCAATGAAGAAAGAATAAATATACATTTACTACAATTGAAATTGTTACAAATAAGATTTTGTTGTTATTGAAGAATAACAATAGAATAAAGTTTAATATAATTAGGACAAGTGTAAATCCGATATTTATGCGTCCAAGAATGTTTTTATGTGTTTGTTTGTTTTTTTGTTTAATCATAGTTCACATATTATACAATATTTTTGTTTTTATATAAAATTAATTGTTATATAATTTAACTATAATACACGAGGTTATAAAAAGTGGAAACAATTAAACAAAATTTAATGAATGAACTTGCAAAGGAAGTTTTTCAAATAGAGTCAGATTCTATTTTAGAGTTAAAAGATAGAATTGGCGAAAATCTTAATAATGCCATTGATACAATAATTGCATCAAAAGGTAGAGTTATAGTTACTGGCATGGGAAAATCAGGGCATATAGCTAGAAAAATCGCTGCAACTATGTCTTCTACAGGTACTCCTGCATATTTTCTTCATCCTGCAGAAAGTACGCATGGGGATTCTGGAATAATAACAAGGGATGATGTTGTTCTTGCTATTTCAAATAGTGGTGAGACAATTGAGCTTTTGAATTTGTTGCCACTTATAAAAAGATTTGAGGTTCCGCTTATTGTATTTGCGGGAAACATTAATTCAACACTAGGAAAAGCAGCAGATATATATTTTGATATTTCTGTAAAAAAAGAAGCATGTCCGTTGGGGAAAGCGCCTACTGCAAGTACTACTGCTACGCTTGCAATGGGTGATGCACTTTCTATTTGTTTGCTTAAAAAGCGTGGTTTTTCTACTGAAGATTTTCTTATTTATCATCCATCAGGCACGCTTGGTAGAGGAAAAATATATTTAGTAAAAGATTTGATGTTGAAAGATACCAATTTACTTCCTATCTCACATGAAGATGATACTTTCTTAGAAACTGTTGATTTGATAACAAAAAAGAAACTTGGATGTGCATTAATTGTTAACTCAGACAATAAAATGACTGGCTTATTAACAGACGGTGACATAAGACGTATTTTGTTAAGATATCCTGATGTTTCAATATTAAAAACAAAAGAAGTCATGACTGTAAATCCAAAAACTGTTTCTCAAGAGTCTATGGCAACAAAGGCCCTTGCTCTAATGGAAAAATATTCTATTACATCACTTGCAGTGTGTGATGAAGACAATAATCCGTTAGGGCTTATTCATATTCACGACTTATTAAAGGCAGGTATAGCATAATGTATAATCTAGATTTAATGGCAAAAGCTTCAAAAATAAAACTTGTAGCATTTGATGTTGATGGTGTTATGACTGATGGTGGAATGATTTATGATCAGAATGGCATTCAATATAAAATTTTTAATGCTAAAGATGGTCAAGGTATTGCTATGCTCTCAAATGCTGGATTGAAAACGGCAATAATTACGGCAAAAGAATCAGGCGCTGTTTTAAATAGATTTAAAGATTTGGGAATGACAAAGCTGTATCAAGGACAAAAGAAAAAAATCGAAGCACTTCAAGAAATGATTATAGAATTTAATATTGATGCTTCTGAAGTCGCGTATATGGGTGATGACCTACCTGATATTCCTGTTTTACAAGAAGTTGGCTTGGCGTGTTGTCCAAATGATGCAGTTAATCAAGTAAAAGAAATCTGTCACTTGGTTTCTTCTAAGTGTGGAGGAAGAGGCGCTGTTCGCGAACTTGCAGATTTGATTTTAAGAGCACAGAAATTATCTGTTTAAATTATGAATAATTTTTTCACCAATTAAAGTTAAATCTGGATTTATATCGTCAAAATTTCTTTTTAAATATTTTCCGATTACTGTTGAGTATCCGCCCGTTGCAACAATAGTTGCTTTTTGTCCGAGTTCTTTTTCACAATCAGCAACTAAGCCATCAATCATTGCAGCGTGTCCGCGAACAATTCCTGATAACATCGCTTCTATAGTGTTTTTCCCAATAACGTAATCACATTCTTCTATATTTAGTTTTGGTAATTTTGATGTCTTTTGGCTTAATGCTTCTGCTTGAATTTTCATACCTGCGGTTATTATTCCGCCAACGAACTCTCTTTTGTTATTTATTATGTCAAATGAAGTAGCTGTCCCAAAATCTATAACAATTACAGGCGCCTTATACATCTCAACTGCAGCGACGGCATTTGCAATTCTATCAGCCCCTATTTGAGATGGGTTATCTGTTTTTAAAGTAATTCCTGTTTTTACTTTATGGGAAATTATTAATGCATTTAGCCCTAAATATTTTTCAAGTGCTATTTTTATTTTTTCTGTTAATTGTACAACAACACTTGATATAACTGCACTATCAACTGCTTTTTCCAATTTTGCGGTTTCTATAAGTTTTTGTATAAAAATGCCATACTCATCTTCTGTTCTTGTTATATCGGTGGCAAGACGCCATGATTTTACTATTTTGTTTTGCTCAAAAATTCCTAAAGTAATATTTGTGTTTCCGATATCTATAGCAATAAGCATTTTTTAACCCTCTTTTTCTATTTTAACAGAAATATTTTATGCTACAATTTCTTTGTTAATTTTATTGGTGGTGAAATATGTTTGATTTTTTTGTTCAAAGTCTTCAGTTTAAATCAATGAGTTTTTTTGAGGCTGGAATGTTGATTTGTTTTGGTGCAAGTTGGCCATTTGCTGTTGCTAAAACTTATAAATCTAAATCGGTTAAGGGAAAAAGCAGGCTTTTTTTATCTTTAATTATTTTAGGCTACTTGTTTGGAATGATTAATAAAATACTGAATTCTGTGGATATTGTTTTTTGGTTATATGTTGTAAACTTATTATTAGTTAGTACTGATTTGTATTTTTGTCTATTGTACAGAAATTTAGAACAGAATAAGTAGGTCATAATGAGAACGAATATTTTAAAAACTTTTTTTGTATTATTCACTTTTTGTATAGTAAATATGCAAACTGTTTTTGCTATTCCTGCTTCTGTTGAAAAAAATGCTAGAGAAACTGGAGTTGTTTCAACTTCTGATATTAGAGATTCTGAAGCTGAAATAATAAAACGCTTTAGTCTTAAAAAGAAGCTTCAACGTTCACCTGAAAATCAGATTAAGAGTTTTTACAAAAATTATGTTAAATATTCAGAAAAAAATGATGCAGAAAAATTAAAATCATTGTATTCTGATAGTTTTGTTAATAACGACGGATTTAATAAGTCTACTATCTTTGAAATGATGGCACAATCTGCTGATGCATATAAAGATGTTGTTTATAACAATAACGTTGAGAAGATTTTTACCGATGGTAATTATGCGGTTGTTGATGTACATGAGTTTGCAATGGGGACAACTACAAATAAAAACGAAAAAATCAATGATTATGGTCTCATAACATCAGATATGTATTATACAGACTATTTGAGAAAAGAAAATAACAAGTGGAAAATAATTTCAACAACTATAAAGTCAGAAAAACTCCTTTTGAAATATGGAGAAACTAAAGCAATGGCTGTTGATATTACTGCGCCACAGATGGTTCCGTCTGGATGTGAATACGATGTTAAGGTTAGTGTGGATTCACCAGATGGAGTTCTTGTTATTGGTTCTATCGTTAATGACGAAATTGTATATCCTCATTCACAAAAAAAAGATGTATATAGGTCTGTAAAATCGGATGTTTTAGAGAGAGTTGTAAGAGCCAATACAAATGGTAGAAATGAATATGTTTCTGCAACTATTGGTTTAACTAGGGCATCTATTGAGCCACCAAATGTTCTATTTAAAATGACTGGTATGGCATTAATTATGACAAGAGTTAATACTGCTTTTGATAAAAGTAATGGTATAAAGAAGGAGGTTCTCGTTGACAAGAAATAGACGTTATCGTACCGAATACGAACAACAACTAGATTCTAAGAAATTTGATTTTGGATTAATTTTTAAATTTGTTTCTTTAAACGTAGTTTATTGTTTCCTTATTTATCTTGTAAGAAACATTTTACTTCAGGCCATTCTTGATTCCCCTCGACATAAATTAGGTAATGATATCATATCTTTGTATGAGGTGCATAATAGAGGAGCGGCTTTTAATCTTTTTGAAAATCAGCCAGATTTAATAATTGCAGCATCATTTTTTGCTGTGCTCGTAATTTCTTTTATAGTTTTTACTGCTTCTACAAAATTATCTCATTCTTTAGTGTCTGCAATGGCTTGCCTTACTTCCGGTATCATTATGAATGTTGTTGATAGAACAATGTATGGTTTTGTAATTGATTACATACAAATAGGTATTATTCCTGGACTTCCTGTTTTTAATTTGGCAGACGTATTGATTGTAGCTGGTGCAATTGGTATTATTGGTTGTGTAATTAATAAAAAATAGGCCAAATAATGTCAAAGAAATATTTTTTAAATGTTCAATCTTTAAGCGAGCCTTTAAGGTTGGATGTTTTTTTATCTTCTTCTGAACTTTTTTCATCTCGTTCTCAAGTCCAAAATTTAATAAAAAAATCTCAAATTTACGTTAATGGTGAAATTCATAAGTCATCTTTTCTTGTTAATAATGATGATGAAATAACGATTGTTTTAGGTGATGAAAATTCAGTTGTCATTGAGCCTGAAAATATATTAATTGACATTAAATATGAAGATGATGATGTTATAGTTGTTAATAAACCAAAAAATATGCTTACCCATCCTACTGAAAAAGAGATAAAAGGTACTCTTGTAAATGCTCTTTTATATCGATATGGCTATGATGGGCTTTCCACATTAAATGGTTTTTTAAGACCAGGAATAGTTCATCGTTTGGATAGAAATACTACTGGATTATTAATAGTTACAAAAAATAATGTGGCACACGAATTTATATCAAATCAGATAAAAAATAAAACTGCTATTAGAAAATATCATGCTGTAGTTTTTGGTAATTTTGAAAATGAGCAAGGAGTTATAGATTTGCCAATTGGGAGAAATCCTAAAAAACCTGAAAAAATGTCAGTTGTTGAAGATGGAAAACCATCAATTACTGAATATAGGGTTGTTGAACAATTTAAAGGGTTTTCGTATTTAGAGTTGAACTTGAAAACAGGCAGGACACATCAAATTAGGGCTCATATGTCGCATATAGGACATCCTATTGTTAATGATTCGCTATATACCAAATTACCTTTTAAAGTCAAAACAATTGAACAAGTTTTACAGTCATATAGTCTAAAATTTACTACGCTAAAAAATAATGATATAATTGAACTTGAAATTCCACCAGATGTGGACTTAGAAAAAACATTGAGATTTTTAAGGAGTAATAAATAATGAAAAAATTTTTTATATTAGCATCACTTGAAACGGTTTGTTTTGTAATAATGTTATATTTTTTAGTTTCAAATTTTAATGCAAAAACTTCATCTCAATTTGCAGCATCATTTACTGGTGATTATGTTTCAATAAGTACTACAACAGTTATTTTAATTATGTGGTTTTTAGGCGTTTTTTCTGGTTTTGTATATGCTATAACTCTTTCTAAAAGATATCGTGATCAGATTGAATTTTATGCCAGAAAAACAGAAAAACTTTCACAACAAAACGAAATTGACTCTGACGATAAAGAAGCACTTCAAAGAAAAATCGCATCTTTAGAAATTGCTTTAGATAATGCTTTGAAAAATAAATAAGAAAACTATACAAAGCGTTGACATTGGTTTTTGCTTGTAGTATCACTTTATTATGTAGGAAATGAGTGGTTCGTTTGTGCTGAACAACTGCTCAGCAATTTAAATTAATACACAAGGAGAAAACATGCCAACAATAGCACAGTTAGTACGTAAAGAACGTAAAAGAACAACTGATAAGACTAAATCGCCGGCGTTAACAAATTGCCCTCAAAGAAGAGGTGTTTGTACAAGAGTTTATACAACAACTCCTAAAAAACCAAATTCTGCTTTAAGAAAAGTAGCAAGGGTAAGATTAACAAACGGTTTTGAAGTTACTTCATATATTCCAGGTATCGGACACAACTTACAAGAGCACTCTGTTGTTTTAATCAGAGGTGGAAGGGTAAAAGACTTACCTGGTGTTAGATATCACATCATTAGAGGTACATTAGATACAGCTGGTGTCGCAAATAGAGCAAAGTCAAGATCTAAATACGGCGCTAAAAGAGCTAAGAAGAAATAAGAAAGGCGATTTAAGAAATGTCAAGACGTAGTAAACCTGCAAGAAGAATTCCCGCTCCAGATGCTGTATATAATAGCGTTGACATTGCTAGTTTTATAAACAGATTGATGAGACGTGGTAAAAAATCAGTTGCAGAAAGAATATTTTATTCTACTTTAGAAAATTTAAAAACAAAAACAAAAGATGAACCTTTAGAAGTTTTCAAAAAAGCTTTAACAAATGCAACTCCTTTATTAGAAGTTAAAGCTAGAAGAATCGGTGGTTCAACTTACCAAGTTCCTCTTGAAGTAAAAGCAGACAGAGGCATGGTATTAGGTTCGACTTGGATTATTGATGCTGCTAAAAAACGTAGTGGTAAATCAATGGTTGAAAAGTTGACTAACGAGTTAATGGATGCTTCAAATCGCGTAGGTGCTGCTTGTAAAAAACGTGAAGATACCCACAAAATGGCTGAAGCAAACAAAGCATTTGCTCACTATAGATACTAATTCTTATAAACATAAAAAAAGAGCCTTAAACAAATCAAGGCTCTTTTTTTTTATAACTTTATCTGTGATGAGGATGATTCCCTCCTATAAAATTATGAGGTCTTCCTATAGGAGTCATCGGAGACAAGTTCTTAATTTCCCCACCAAAATTATAACCACCTGCAAAATTTGTGTGAACCTGTACACCGCCGTGTCTGCCTATTTGTGGAGGATAACCACCAGAATGAGGCATTGTGTTATGCGGTCTTTGCGTTGGTGCTCCAATTGGGCATGGTGCTTTAAAACAGTTATATGGTCTGTTTGAGTATATACCTATCCCTGTTATTGGGTAGTATGATGAATATCTTGTATATGTGTACGGTCTTGAATATGTGTATGTAGGTGTTTCTACTGGTACATATATTATTTGTTGTTTGTCTTCTTCCGTTTCTTCTTCTTTATAAAACGAAGTGTCAGTATTTTCGTGGTATTGCGTGAATGATTCATGATTTTCACCAACAGTCAAAGATTGCGTATATGTTTTTGCATCTGCACAACAAATACTAACAGTAATCAAAAACAAAATCAAAAATAATTTTTTTATTTTCATATAAACCTTTCAATATAACTACTTTATTATATCGGAATGTTTTTATAAATATTTAATTTATCTGTAATTTTGGAATTGTAGAGGAACATTATAGTTGTCAGCGTTATCTCTAAGCATTTTTATTACTGCTTGAAGATCATCTTTGTCTTTTCCCGAGACTCTTACTTGTTCTCCTTGAATAGATGCTTGTACTTTAAGTTTTGTATTTTTTATATCTGCAACTATTTTTTTTGATAATTCTTGGGTAAGCCCCTTTTTTAAGTTGAAAACTTGTCTTACATTTCCACCAAGTGCATTTTCAACTGTTTGTGCATCTAAAATTTTGATGCTTAAGTTTCTTTTTATCATTTTTGATTGTAATATATCAACGATATTACGTAGTTTCATATCGTCATTAGTTGTTATAGTTATACTTTTGTCTGCATCCAAAATAACATCTGAATTTGAATCTTTTAAATCAAATCTGGTTGAAAGTTCTCTTTTTACTTGGTCTACTGCGTTTACAAGTTCTTGTTTGTCAAATTCTGAAACTATATCGAAACTACAATCTTTTGCCATATTACAACTCCTTTAAGTATACTTTTTTATTATACTATAAATTGGCAAAAAATATTATATTGTCATATTATATCGTTTTTCAGCGCGATCAATAATGTCAGTAAATCTTTTTTCTGGCATATACCATTCACCATTTTTTGTTCTGGTGAATCTGGCTTTCTTTAATGTTTCATCTTCTAAATCTGATGTTCCAACTATTATGTTTTTACTGTAATGTTTTATTGCATTATCTGCAACAAATGCAAAAAGCGGTTCTGATGGATTTAAATATTTATAATTTTGTGCAAATCCGTCAATAAGTATATATTGTCCGCTTTTATTATCTTCTCCTCTTCTAAAGTGCTTTGAGGTTGATATGCAGGAAATAACTTCACCAGTTTTATCTTCTTGCAATAGATAATAACTTCTATTTTCATGTGGATATGCACTGTCTGTTGTGGCATCAGGATATAACCATTTTGCAGTTTTACTGTATTTCATTTCATTTAAATCATTGCCATTTTTCAAATCCATTTTATAAAGGGTTGCATTGATTTTTTCTTGTTCGGATTTTTTCTTCATCTGGCATTGCATTACCTGTGTTTTTCCGAATGATGTATTTGTATTTTTGTTTTGTATTTTCATAAATTACTTTCTTTACTTTTATAAAAACAGTGATTTAATTTTTTGCTATATGGTATATAATCTAATTATGAAAAAGTTTTTATTAGTAGTACTTTTATTTTTTACTTTAAATCTAAGAGTAAAAGCAATTGAGATGTATGATATGACAACGCCTTTAGAGGGTGAGTCAATTGCAAGTGATGCTCTTCAAAAAATGGTATTAAAAGATATTTACGCTATTGCTGCAAAACAAAATTCTTTGTGTTCCCAGTTCAAAATTTCTGATACACAATTACTTCATTTCCCCTATGATACTGTTAAAAAGAATGGGAAATACATAAAAGGGTATTGGAAAGAATTGTGGACGATTGATTATTGTGACGAAAAAATGCAAATACCAGTTTCTTTCACTATAAAGAAAAAGAAAACATATTTTAATGTCGAAAAAATAAATTAATTTTTATTTATCCAACACGCTTAAATATTGCAGTTGAGTGTCCTGATATACAGATAGGCTGATTATCTCTGCCATTTCCATTTATTATGGTTTTCTTGTTTGTGTTATCAGAACCGCCATATTTCGCATTGTCAGTATTTAATACCTCAATCCATTGTCCTGGAGGGAATTTGATGTAGTATTGTTTTACCCCTTGAGTTGGATATTTTAATTCGCTAAAGTTATTAACAGTAAATATTTCATTGCTTGTTTTTGCATCTCTTGTGTGAAGACCTATTACTTGTGAATATGGATGTTTTACTGTATTTTCTTTTATGTATTGTCCAGTTGTTATAGCGGGATTATCTTCATTTAATTTGTTTAAGTCTTTTGTTAGATTTTGGAAATTTTTCATATCTAACTGTGCGCTAGGTGAATATTTTATATTCCCTCTTTTTGACTCTTCTAAGGCTTTTCTTCCTGGTTCATAGCCTTTTTCTGTGTATAAATATGGTTCATATTTTATTGAATCAAATTGTCTAAAAAATCTAAATGGTGTTAAGTCTGCATTTTCATCACATTGGAAGACCATTTTAGGTCCAGGAATAGAGCAAGTTACTGCTAATCCAAGTTTGTGTTTTGCGTATGCTTTTCTAAAAATGGTTTTTACATCTTCATATGTTATATCTGAACTTTCTTTTATTCCAAGTGGTTTTAATACTTCATTTTGGAATAAATAGTTTTTAAAAGTTACTTTGTCTTGAGGCAAGTTTTCTGTATTGTATTTTTCTAATTTTCCAGTTTGCAATAGAATTGCTAGTTTTTCTGCAGTGAATTGTGCTTTTTGGAATATTACAGTTTGTCTTGCCTCATCAAAGGATTTTGATTTAAGACGCGCATATTCATTTGCTCTTTGCGTGTCTTTTTCATCCAAATAAACATTTTCATTTAAATGTAACATTGGAACCATATGCTTTGCTATTAAAGCAGTGCCTTCAAAGTTCCCTTTTTCGTCATGGCTATAAACATATTTGACTCTGCCTTGCGATGAATAACAATCATGTTCAAAAGCATCAAGATTTATATTCCCATATAATGCATCTTTTATTGTATGGTAATATTTAAAATCCCATTCGCTATCAAAACCAAGATTGTCTAAAGATGTTTCATTCGCTGAAATTTTTTCTATTGCTTCTACATGCACTGCTTCATTTGGATTGTTAGCCCCAGTTTCCCTTTGTGGAATTGACCTTGTAACTCTTCTATCATTATTTCTTCCATCTTCGGCGATAAGAAAAGCATCAGGTTTATGGTAGTTTATTTCTGCTGCTATTTGCTTCATTGTGTTGTCTGACTCCATAAACTTTGTCATATCGAGTCTTAATCCATCACAATGGTAATTATCAATCCAGTTCATTGCTGCATTTACAATGTAATCTCTAACATACCTTGAGTTTTCACCTTCAAAATTAAATGCGTCACCAAAAGCATTTGGACCCTTTATGTATGGTCCTGTTTTTCCTAGTGCTGCACCATCTGGTCCCAAATGGTTTGGAACCATATCCATTATTACGTTTAATCCAATGCTATGAGCATAATCAATAAGTCGTTTTAATCCATCCGGACCGCCAAGATGTTCTGATGGTGCATGTTTATCAACTCCATCATAGCCCCAATTGAAAGAATATGTATTTTCTACTGGCATTAATTCAATGGCATTAAATCCCATATCTTTTATATTCTTTAATTCTTCTTGTGCAGATTCAAAAGTGCCATCTTTTGTTATTGTTGCGGTATTTAATTCGTATATTCTCGCTTTACTTAGCGGAGTAAGTCCATTCCTTGCTGTTGAACGTCGTGAAATTCTATTCTTGTTGTTTTTGAACCAATCAACATCTTGCCATTCATATAGTGAATGGTCATAAAGTGTTGATGAACCTAATAAACTTTCTTGTCTGAATGAGTAAGGGTCTTTAACTCTTTCGGTGCTACCATTCGCTCTTTGAATGGTATAAAAATATTTATCACCATGAGTTGCTTGTTGTTGAGATAACTTTTTTGATGTCTCAAAAATACCATTACCTTTATTCTCTAGTTCATATTCTGTTTCTTCAATAGAACCATCAATTTCTTTTTGTATTGTTACAGTGGCTTTTTGCACATCTGGGAATGTAAATATTTTGAAAGAAGTTTCTTTTGTTTCAGGGTCAATAATTCCACCCCAACTTTTATGTTCTGCCCAACTTCTTCCAAAAGACAAAGGCTTATAGCAGACATTTGATATATCGGTTATTTGTTGTTGCTTGTTTTTGCCTTTTTTTTCTGCTTTTGAATCTTTTTGAACATTTACTTGATGTAGACTTTCTACATTGTTTCTGTTTATTTTCATTTTCGCCACCAAGGTTAAAGACAATTATACCTTCTATAAGTAATATTCTTCCCTTTTTTTGCCGTATTATTGCCTCTAAATTATAAAAATTTACATAATTCTATTCTATATGACCAACTTGGTTTCTTCCGTTTTCTTTTGCGTTGTACAAGCATTTATCTGCATATTCAATTAATTCTTCTGCTGTTTTTCCATTTTCAGGATAGGTAGCAACGCCAAGACTTATTGTCACATTTACTTCCAGCTCTGGAGAAAGTTTATATTTCTTTTCTGCAATTGCTGCACATATCTTTTCTGCGGTTTTTAATGCTATTTCTTCTGGAATATTGTTTAAAAGAATAGTCATTTCTTCGCCACCATATCTGCATACGTAATCGTCTTTCCTTACACACATTTTTAATGTCCTTGCAACGTGTTTAAGAACAGCATCTCCAGCTTGGTGTCCATATGTATCATTAAACTTTTTGAAAAAGTCAATGTCTAGTAGAACTAGAGAAAAATTAGTATCTTCTTTCTTTGCTTCTGCTATCATTGTCTTCATTTGTTCTTGGAAAAATCTATGGTTATATAATTCTGTTAAACCATCTGTTGTTGCTAGTT
>JAFQOI010000044.1 GCA_017403285.1 bacterium | reverse complement strand
TGCAGATCAAGTTAATGCATTTTTTATAAACTACCCTGAAAGCATAGATGAATAATTTATGAACAGCATTTAAACAGGATTTAAACGCAATTAATTGTGTCGTAATGATACAAAAGTTTTAAGCTTTGTTGATTTCTTTCCGGAATGAAGACATTAATGTCTATGAAAAAGAGGTAAAATTATGACTAAAAAAGATTATCAATTGTACGGAACAAAAGTTTTAAACCTAAAAACTCAAGAAATTGGTTTGTTAATTTGTATTTGGAAAAACAAGTTTGCTGATGCTGAAATCGACTTCGCAACTTGTGTTGATAAGCAAGGCAAGAGATACAACATTGAGCTTGATAATATAAGAGGGTTTGAAGATGATTTTGAAAAATAGAAGAACAAGAGAAACTTTAGAAATTGAATACTCTGAATTTAGAAAAAAGTTTGCCAAAGAAATACAAATCGCATTTGAAAGTTTTCGTAAAACGGAGCTAAATAAGCCTTTTTATAACTACAAAGACGATAATTCAATGGAGTTTAATTTCTACTTTCAACTCCAATGGAATTTTAATAATTTTGGAAACTCAATTTGGTACATCGAGAGAATGTGATTTAACCCCGTTCAAAAAGTGTTCAAAAGACGCTGTATTGAATTAAATTTTGGAAATGGATATCTTATACCCTAAAAAAATAAATCCCGCTTTAAAACGGGATTTAAAAATTTAAAATCTATTTTGTACTTGATAATCAGGAATGTTATATTTTTCTCGAACTTTTTTATCATTATCAGACGTAATTTTATATATTTCATGTTTAAATAAGGGCTTATTTTCGTCATTTAAATTAGGGATTTTACTAATATCATCATAATTGATATCCGGAACGTAAACCCTACCCATTCCATAACGAATGTATTCTAGAGTGATGTATTCAGTAATAATTTTTGCAAATTTTGGCGCAAGTTGCATATATTCTTTTTTGACACTTTCTAGAATTTCTTTGATATATTCTTGAAAGGCGATATTTGCATCTTGTTTTGCATTAAAAATATCATTTTTCATATTTTCACGTTTTGCAGTTACACCAATTATTGTATCTTTTTGGATTGCAATTTCCTCATCTATTTCTTTAAGCCTACTAGTTAGTTTTGTAATATCTTTGCAGTCAGCTAATAATTTAGGTCTTTCTATTTTTAGTAACTCCGCTTCTTCTTGCAGTTCTACTATCTTCTTCTTTGCATTATCTATTCTAATTTCTAGTGCAAAATCCTCATCTATAATTTGTTCTCTATAATTTAAAGCTTCAGTCATTAATTGTTTTTTTGTACTCATTGTGGGGTTTCCTTTCTTTTTAGTAAAGTTTTCTATAATTTATACCTAATTCCATTGCAATAAAAATTTCGAATTTTGAATTGTAGCGCTCGCCGTTAATTAATCTTGTAATATATGATTCTGATACTTCTAGTTTTTCAGCAATTCTCTTTTGATTAAATCTTTTACGAGCCATTGCTCTTTTTATTGCATTCATTCTCTTTTTTAAAAACATATTAGACTCCTTTTTTCTCGAATTTCATCGCTTGTCATTTCTTTTAATAACCATCTTCTAAAGCACATAATACTTGGCACTTCTTCTAATGGAATTTTAAATGTGGTAGATATTTTATCCCTGCATTGTTGATAAGATAAAAATTTAGGAGATAAATATAAGCGTTTAAATACTCTGAAATATTTATCAAAATCTTTATAAACCGAGCCTTTTGTTTTTCCATATTTACAAAGAAGAGCACTATCCCCCATTTTTATATAATTTTTTCTTTTTCGAATAATTGTTTGATAGCTTGTAGGATCAAGAGGGTTTTGTTTGTTGTATTCAACAACAAAATCCTGTAGTTGTTTACCATGCATACCATTGGTTAATTTTAATAAATTCATGTATTTTTCATAAGTTCTTTTATTGTAATCAGGTATCTCAGAAAATTTTGCAGGAGCAATATTTTTAGGTTTAAATACATCTTTATCAGGTGCTTTAGGTTTAAATTTTATATATTCATCATTTCTGACAAATCGTACTTTATTAGGAGTTGTAGGCTTGAATCCTAATTTATTATCATTCTTTGCTACAAAAACATATCCCTGTGAGGTTTCTTTTAAAGTTCCTTCTTTAACCAATTGTTTAAGATTTTTTGTTAATTCACCTTTCGACATTTCTGCTAAAATAAAAATTTCATCAAAAGTAAAAGCATTTAGCTTTTGGGATAAATAGTTTATTTTTTCCATAAAAACTCCTTTCTAAATAAACTTCTTTACATCATTAATGCCAATTAGACTTAAATCATTTGCACGAGCAAAATCTTCAGATTTATTAATTAGTTTTACAATTTGTCGAAAGCGGTTTCCTGTTTTGTGAATATAATCAATCGCCTCATCTGAAATTTTTACTTCAGATAACTCTTCAATTAAACTTTTTACATCTTCAGGACTAAAAGATTCAAACTGTAAAACTTCTGAAATTCTATCGTATAAATGCTTATATCTTTTTAGTTTTTTATCGGCTAAGCTCATTCCGATAAGTATTATTGGGGTGTGAGTTCTATCATGTATATCTCTGAGCATTTCTATTGCACAAGTTTCAGTTGCTAAATAATCAATTTCATCAACAATAATTGTTTTAGGTTTCTTTATTAAATTTTTCACAATTTGGTCGAATAAATCGGAACATTTATATAAAGGTTGTTCCTCCTGTTCCTTTACAATTTCTTCTAACAACCAACGTGGTGTCATAGATTGTTTAGCTCTGATATAAAGAAT
Organism: bacterium; assembly: GCA_017403285.1. Taxonomy (GTDB): domain Bacteria; phylum Cyanobacteriota; class Vampirovibrionia; order Gastranaerophilales; family Gastranaerophilaceae; genus Avigastranaerophilus. The sequence continues at coordinate 742 of JAFQOI010000044.1, read as the reverse complement.
TTCGTCTCTATTTTTTGCAGCCCACCAGAGTGCAGCTTGTGTTTTTCCAAGTCCGGGCTCTCCAAAAACCAATGCCATTCCCGGAACACCTTTTGCTCGGTTTGTTAAATTGTTTATCAAAGTTATAAACTTTTTAACATTTTTAGTTCTGACAAACTTTGCTTTCATAATCCTCCTCTCCGTACATTTGTTTATATTCATCAGATAATTTGTACTCATTAAACCAAGCAACATCTTTGTCATTGGCAAATCCATTTTGTAAATGCCATTCATAGCGCTGATATCTATATGTAAAATTCGGTCTGCCATCATTTGGCTCCGACTCTATTTTAAAAGTAAGTTTTGGTGGCTCAACTTTTTCTATTTTAGGAATTTCTTGCCAATCTAAAACTCCAGCTTTTTTAGATACTAAATAGCTGTGCAGTTCTTTTAGAGTTTGTTTTTCAAGTTTCTTTTGTTGACGGAGCTTGAATTTTAGTTCTTCTTGATCCTTAATATCGCCTAAATAATTTGCCATTGGATGAATTGGCATAACTCTTTCAGCTTCGCAAATAAATTCGTTATTTAGTGTATAAATTTTTATTTTTGTTAAATCGGACAAGCTATATTTGATAATTACTCGACCTTTAAGACCATATAAACATTCGTTATAATAATCAGCTTTTAAAAATCTTATACCATTCCTGTTGATATTTTTAATTTCGCAACTGAGCATTAAATCATCGAGTTTATCTAAATCAAC
>JAFQOI010000043.1 GCA_017403285.1 bacterium | reverse complement strand
TTTATTATGGTGATATGATGAAAACATTAAAAGATACAAAACCAGGTGAAACCGTAACTTTGGTAAAATACCATGATACCGGTGACGTGGATTTAAGAAGACACTTGTTAGGTATGGGTTTTGTTAAAGGAGCTGAAATTCACGTTAAAAAAGTAGCTACTTTAGGCGATCCTATTGAAATGAGTATTAAAGGTTATGACATTTGTCTTCGTAAAGAAGAAGCTAAAAATATTGAAGTAGAATAAACTTCAATTTTTCTTTTATTTTTTGATTTATTTTAATAACGGTGTTATTATGAAATGTCGTATGTGTGGTTTTGAGTTTGATGAAAATGAACTGGAAAATCGTGGATGCTCAAGTTGCGGTAAACATGATAACTGCAATCAAGTTCATTGTCCAAATTGCGGATTTGGAAACCATCCGGAATTTGATGAAGAATTCGAATTCATCGTAAAACTTAAAGAAAGGTTCAAAAGAGTGTTGGCGGAAATTATTTAATTTTGAACATTTTTCATTTTCTCCATTTTATTTTTCTTATATTAAGTTAATGATATGAATCTTATTGCGTTAATAACTGAATTTAAATCCATTTTATTTATTTTTATTAGATTAAATAATCTTATTAGATTATATGATGCTACAATGGCGAACATTAGGTTCTGTACTCTTTTTAATCCAATTATTGGGATATGGTCATAATCATAGATTCTTTTGAAAGTTCCGTTGTGTGCTTCTACTGTCTTTGAACGTAGTTTATAGTCTTTTATTCCTTCTTCTGTGGACATTAATCGTTCTACTTTGTATGTAACTTCATGAACGTATCTTGTTATTGTTCTGTGGTTTGTTGTGTAGCAGGTTCCTTTGTGTTTGCATTTTTTGCAAGCTGTGTAGTTGGAATAGACTAATTTTATTTTATTTCCTCCTCCTTTTTCTTGTGGTGCTGGATATGTGCCGTCAAGGGTTAATTCTTGTTTTTCTGGGCAAATAAAAACATTTTTATATTCATCAAAAACAAAGTAATCTATAGCAAATGGATTGTCAGGTTGATTGCCTGAATTTTGTCTATTTTGCTGTTTTGTTGGAATTAAGGCAGTGATATCTAATTCTTCGAGATATTGCAGATTTGCTAGTGTTGAATATATTGTATCCGCGCTAATTTTTTGGGGTTTAAGTTGTAAATTAACGAGGATTTGATTCATTAATGCTGGGATTTGGTAATGGTCTGTGGGATTTTGAACTGCATTAACTCCACAAATTAACTTTGATTTTGTATCTGTCCCCAATTGTATGTTATATGCAAATTTTGGATATTTTTGTCCTTTATCTTTTATTTTCATTAATCGAGCGTCATGATCATTTAAAGCCAGTGACACTTGGCCAGAATAATCTAACAACTGCCACCAATGAAACAAAATATCGACTTTTTCTTCGTCAGATAATGAATTATCCATTAGAAATTTTCTTGCTGTTCTTCTAAGCTGTTTAATTTCATCTTTTGACAATTCTTCAACCATATAATGTCTAATTAATAGACTAATGTCTTTTTCTTTAATTATATTAAATGGTGAATTATATGCCTTTTTGATTGTCCCATCAATCGCAATATGTTCAAAATCAGTTAAACCCAGTTTATTAGCCATAATTAGAATAAAACTCATAATAAACTGGAAAATTCCTTGAAAATCCTCACGATAATCTCGAATAGTTCGATCTTTAGGTTCAATAGCATGTGAAATTAAATTATACAAATAATTAAATTTTGCATTATGGGCCAAGACCACAGAACTTGTTATTTTATTAATATATCCATAAAAAATTAGTTTAATCATATCTTTAAGTTCAAATGGTGGTTTTCCTTTATCAGACGTTATTCGTTCAATTTTAAAGAAATTAAAAGCACTATCAACAATAATGGATGCAAGATACATAAGCTGAAATTCTTCATCCATTTCATCAATTTCCCTACTTTTATTACTCATAATCAGTGAATTCAAAATCATATAAATCAAAACTCCATA
>JAFQOI010000042.1 GCA_017403285.1 bacterium | reverse complement strand
GACGCTTATTGTACCCGATTTATTTTTGCTACGATTGATAAACAAGGTGCAAATATAATCCGCGTTACCCAAATTACCAAATCCAAAACAATTATTTTATTGATTATGAATTAATTATTTTTTATCCCAAAAAAAGTGACGAAAACAGGAAAAAAGACTTCATCGTCACCATAATCTGTTCTTCTGCTTTCTTACGCCATCCTTCAGGAATTATTTTTCTATCTTTGAGTTCAGTAAATATTATGTTATTTCCTGAATACGATAAAAAGCCTTCACATCTTTCATCCATTTCACCATTGGTTTTTCGTATATCTACACAATTATCAACAGGATAAAAATCAACTGTTTTTTCTGAGCCATTATACACCTTTCCTATCCATTTTAAATATTTATTAGATTCATTATCATCAATGTATGCTGGCTTATTATCTTCATCATCACACAACCCGAAAATTATTTTATCAGATTGTGTTTTAAATTCTTCAACGAAAAAATTCACTGTTGACATAAATCCTCAATCTCTAAAAGTTTAGAAAACAAAACATTTGATTCACCAAGTTCATCATTCAGATAATTCTCATTTGAAGGAAGTCCAAAGGATTCTTTCAATTTAGATATCGTTCCTGTATTCTCGTCAAGCTCATATATCGCAACATCTTGTAAAGGCGTACTTGCTTTTTCGGGCACTATCTCATATAATCTCGACTTGACTTCTTTACTATCTCCACATCTTTGTTCTATTTCTGATGCTTTTATAGAAAGCATCAAATAATTGATGACATAAGGACTATGTGTAGTGATAATCAATTTATTATTTGATACTTTATTATTATATCTCAGCAATGTATTCACTACATTTCGCTGAGAGTTAGGGAATAAGTTCTGTTCTGGTTCTTCAACTATATTTATGAACGATGAAGGAATAAATTGTTTAAGTATTTCTTTCAACATTAAAGCATCATCATTAATTGGCAAAATACCTTTACCAAAAGAATAAATCTGCTTAAATTTCTCCATCAATTCTTCATCTTCTTTCAACAATTCATTTTCTATTTTGTTTTTCAAATTATCATCTATATTCTGAATCTTATCAAATATATCACCTTGAACATTTTCCGATAAATAATGACTTACAAGCAATAATGGTGTAATTGATTGCACACCACTTGAAGCCGCTGACATTGATATTGGTTTATCACCTGTTTTGACAAAAGTCCTATATTCTTGAAAATAAACTGATGTGTCATTTATTGGTAAAGCAAAACCTTCATTCGCAAATTCCATAAGTGCATTTATATATTCCTTATTTAATTCTTTAACCATAATAGGAATATTTGAAGCCATATCTATTACATTACCATCTTTATCGACAATATTTTTAAAGGATATATTGTATAGAATTGTCAACAAGTTTCTTGCTGCGGAAACATATTGAATTTTAGGCAAAACATAATTTCTGTAATTATTGTCTTTTATTTTTGCTTCAAAAAACGGTTTTTTCTCATCATATTCAAACTCATACGCATCACCTTCATATTTTAAGAAAGTATCAGAAGAAAAATATTCAGCAATCTCCTGCTGGCGACACAAGTTCTTGAACACATCCACATTCAATTGCTCTGTTGTGATACTTTTGCGAACAATATTTTTTTCAAGCCAAGTAAAAACAGAAATAAGTTTTGCAACAGTACTTTTTCCAGACCCTTGGTTACCAATCAGTACTGTCACTTTCTTTATATCTAACCATCCGTCATTTTCAACAAAACCATCACGAATCGGACCGAAATTATTTATCATTATCCTGCTCATATAGAGTATGTTTTATTATCTCATTTTATTCTGCAAAAATAAACTTTTTCATTAAATTATTTATTAGCAGTTTTAATTATTATGACAGAGCCTTAATCTGTCGCTTTTCATCTTATCTCGAGAAGTTTGTCGAGGAAAGAATGAGAGATTGTGGTGGATTAAAAATGTATTAACCAATCTTCATCATCATATTATAATGATTAACATGACCTAATCTTTTAAATATCAACTCAAATACATTCATATATTTTTCAATCATATCATTTTCTTGTTCAATGAACAAATCATCAGGAATGCAATGAGAGCCATCATTTATCCAGTATATCAATGATCTGCATATCTCTTTTTCCTGTTGCAAATCAAATCTATTTAAAATATCATCATCTTTGTAACCGCCCAGGGTTTTGAAATATGTTTCCAATATACGACGCATAACATTCTGAATTGTAATACATGACAAATTCTTGTTTGTATGGACCTCTCTTAATTCTCTCCATAACAATTCATATGAACTTTTTATTGGATTATCCTGCTTATAATAAATAATATTTGTTTTATCGTTCTTCTTTCTTAAAATCCAATAATGTGGATTCATATCTTCTGCATGCTCCTTCATTATGTACATGTTAGATATCTCTTTATGAAAATATACATTATGTGTTAGCACTATAATTTGCTGAATATTTCCATTACCATTTCTAATATCTTTTACAATTTCCTTTATAAGTGAACTTACAACAAATAGCACATTACTATCTAAACTAGAAATAGGATCATCTATAACAACTATTCTTTTTACACTAACTTTTTCTGGAGACACACCTCCTTTAATAAGTTGAAGAAAATAAAGTAAAGTAATAAAAGTCGCTTCTCCTTCGCTCAATGTCGCTTGAGCATTTTCTCCATTGTTACTTTGTATTTGATTTTGATTAGCATCTGTTTTTGTTGGTACAATTTTAAAATTTGTGAATCCATACGATTCTAACAATTTATTTATTTCATCAACAGATGGTTGAACACTAGTTACATTTTTATTTAATTCTTTTATCTCTGAATCAAGAGATTTATATTTTATCAACAAGTTCTGTCTCTGCCTTTCTAAACTAGCAATGCCTTTCTGCAATCCATTTTCCTTTTTAACAAAAGCTTGAATTTTTTCTTTGTTTTCTTCAATTAAATACTTCCATATCTCTTGTTTTAACTGCTCTTTTTCTTTTCTCAAATTTAAAACAAGATTATTATGATTTTCAATATCTTTATTTGCAAGGTTAATTAGATCAGATAAGGCATCAAGTAGTTCTTTACTACACTTTAATTCAATACTACGACTCGGTTCTTTTACTTTAGCACCAATTAATTCTATGTTAGATAAAAATAGTGCTTTTAATGTTTTAAGATTAGAAGAAAACAATTCTATGTTTAATTTGGTTTCATGATTCTGTTTTTCTTTTGTTTCTATTGTTTCAAATAATAATATAGCACTATCTGTACTTTGAAAATACTTATTTGATAAATCTTTTACAATTCTTGTATCACTAACAAAAGTGTCATCAAAAAAATCTTCTATTTGTTTTCTAAATTCTTCATTAATCGTATGCTTTTGACAAAAAGGACATACTTGACTATCCTT
>JAFQOI010000041.1 GCA_017403285.1 bacterium | reverse complement strand
TATCGAAATCTCTTGTATGATAATTGCTTTCTTTATTAAATTGTACTCCAGAAAAAATCAATTTCTCTGTTATCATTATCTTTGCTCTTTCATCAACAAGCCATTTTACTGGTGCAACTTCAACCCATACATTATCTCCATCATGATAATTTTCTCCATTTGAAAGAGTAACGTTACCTCCAGCAAAATACGGATTTGCCTCAACTCTTACATATCTTTTTCCATTATATTCATATTCTTCGTGTGTTTTAGCTTTAAATGGTGTACTATATTCAGTATCTTTAACAGAATCAGTTGTATATGTATTTCTTGTTCTTGAAAGAGTTCCTCTTGTATATGCTTGTTCCAATCTACTTTGCATATCTTTTGAAACTGCTTTTTGTGGATAATATCCATATTCTACTTCTAGAATACCATCTGCTGCTCTACGCCCACTCACTCCGTTCGTGGGGATTCTATCGATTGATGAGAACGGCAAAGCTGGGCGAGCCCCACCATCGCGTTCAGAGACATTGTCATAATAACTACCACCATCTTCGTCAACCACGCGCGCGTCGTTATCCCCGTCGTCTGATCTAGTCCAATAATATCCTGTTCTTCCCTCTAAAGAGCTATCTCCTTCTATATGATAATCTGAAACACGAGCACCTAACAGAATAGAAAAGTCTGTTACTGCTGCCATTGTTCCTCTTTTTTTAAATATATCTAACTTATCATCCTCAAAAAATTGTTCTTGAGTTAAAAAAGTGAATTCACTCATACATATTTCTCCTCATTTTATTCATTCTTTATTATATCATAACATATCTTTTTTTACAACTTTTTGAATAAAAATTTTGAAAGACCAATGCTTCTATGTCCAAATATTTTCAACTAGTTTGATAAAACTTATATCTTCCATTTTACTTATCGCGAAACATTTTTTACCTAAATCTCGGAAGTTTGACACTTTCATAAATCAAAAATCAATGTAAGCATTCAAAATGATTAATTTTTTTGTCAATTTTTTGTTTTTTCTATTGCGTACTTGCCGTACTTGTGATATAATATAAACAAAAAAATGGAGGAAATAATGAGACTAAAAACTACTAAAACAAATACAACTACAAATTACTATGCGATAATAGATACTAAAACTGAAGATGGTAAACGCTCTACTAAAATATATAAACGTTTAGGCAACGAGCAAGAAATATCTAAAATTTCAAACGGTGAACTTCCTATCGATTGGGCAAAAAAACAAGTTGCTGAATTAAAAAAAGCTTATGAAGAAAAAACTTTAAAAGTTATTGCTGAATTTTCGCAATCTGATTTAATTGAAAAAAATATTCAATCTTCATTTAACGGTGGTTATCTTTTTTTACAAGATATTTACTACAGTCTAGGTTTAGATAAAATTTGTAAAGAGATTTCTGATAAATATAGAATTAAATATGATTTAAACTCTATTCTTTCTAACTTAATATATACAAGAATTATTGAGCCGTCTTCTAAACTTTCTGCTTTTGAAACTGCTAAACATTTTCTTGAACAGCCCAATTTTGAACTTCAAAATATTTATAGAGCTTTAGAAATTATCTCTAAGGAAACGGAAAACATCGAATCTGCTGTATATAAAAATAGTTTAAGCGTTGTTAATAGAAATACTAAAATCTTGTATTATGATTGTACTAATTACTTCTTTGAAATTGAACAAGCTGAAGGGTTAAAGCAATATGGTAAAAATAAGGAAAATCGTCCCTTGCCTATTGTACAAATGGGATTATTTATGGACGGAGATGGTTTACCTCTTGCATTTGTAATTGATAGTGGTAATACTAATGAGCAAGTAACTTTGAAACCTCTTGAAAAACAAATTATTAAAGATTTTGAACTTTCTAAATTTGTTGTTTGTACCGATGCAGGACTTGCCTCTCGTGAAAATAGAATTTTCAATAATATTCAAGACCGTTCTTTCATCGTTACTCAATCTCTAAAAAAACTCAAAGGACATTTAAAAGATTGGGCTCTTGATAAAAAAGGATGGCATAAATTAAATTCAAAAGAATTAATTAATTTAGATGATATTGATAATTCTAGTTCTAATGAAGATGTATACTACAAGGAAAGGTGGATTAATGAAAATGACTTATCTCAAAGGTTAATTGTTTCATATTCCCCTAAATATAGTGCTTATCAAAAAAATGTTAGAAATAGCCAAATTGAAAGGGCTCAAAAATTAATTAATAATCCTTCTTCTGTTGATAAAAACAGGCAAAATGATCCAAAACGTTTTGTTAAATCTTCTTCGGTTACTGCTGATGGTGAAGTTGCTGATAAAAAAGTTCTTTCACTTAATCAATCTGCAATTGACAATGAAGCTATGTTCGATGGTTTCTATGCTGTTTGTACAACTTTAGAAGATGATATTAGTGATATAATTAAAGTTAATAAAAGAAGATGGGAAATTGAAGAATCTTTTAGAATATTAAAATCTGACTTTAAGGCTAGACCTGTATATCTAAAAAGAGATGATAGAATTAAAGCACATTTTACAACCTGTTTTCTATCTCTTCTAATTTATAGAATATTAGAACATAAGTTAGAAGAAAAATATTCTAGTAACCAAATTATTTCAACTTTAAGAAATATGAATTTCTTCAAAATAGCTGGAAGTGGCTACGCACCAACATATATGCGCACTGATTTAACCGATGCACTTCATAAAACCTTTAATTTTAGAACTGATACTGAAATTGT
>JAFQOI010000040.1 GCA_017403285.1 bacterium | reverse complement strand
GAATTATCTATAAATTTAATAATTTCAATCATATTTCTTGATACGGAAGGATTTATATCTGTTATTCCTTTTGTAAATGTGTCAATAATTTTATTGGATTGAAAAAACTTATTAAAATTTTTATTTTGTATTAATTCAAAAATTTTAAAAGAAACGACTTCTCTTACAGGGGTTGATTTTTCAGTTAAATTATAAACTAGTAAATCAGCTTCATTTTGTGATTTTATTTCTTTTATTTCAATAACACAAAGTTGTTTTTTTATGTCATTATCAAGCGATAATTCATTAATTAAATCTTCGTGCGAAAAAGTTTCACTGCAATATTGAACAGCACAGTTTAACATTTTCATATTATTTTCATAAAGTTCTGAATAATCATCCATAAAAATAAATATAGCATAATTGGAGGTTAAAAATGAACTTTTATAAGTATAAAGTAGTTGTATAAAATGAGATGTATAAAATAGAGGTGTGGAATAAATGAGTGAAATAATCAATTTTTTCAAAGGAATATTTATGTTTAATGAAGCAGATACACTTCCAATAGGACTTTGTGGATTTGAATGTGCTACAGTTGAAAATTCTACTAAGACAACAAAACGTAAACAAAAACGAGAGATGAGATTATCTGAGTTAATGGATAATAATAATCTTGAATAATAATGTTTGTTAGATTATAATAAACTCACTAGACTGTAAGAAAACAAGGGATATGGAGTTTATAAAATGATGAATTTAGCAAACATTATGAAACAAGCTCAACAAGTACAAAAAAGACTTCAAGAAGCACAAGCAGAATTGAGCAAAACAGAAATTAAAGCTGAAGCAGCAAATGGTGCAGTAACAGTAATTTGTGATGGACATGGCAAATTTAAATCAATTAAACTTTCAAAACAAGCATTAAATTCAGAAAATCCAGAAGCAGTAGATGATGAATCAGTTGAAATGCTTGAAGATTTAATAACATCTGCAATGAAACAGGCAACAACAGATGCTCAAGCAAAAATGAAACAAAAAATGAATGGTATAGTACCTGCTGGTGTTAACATTCCTGGATTATTCTAATGGAATATACAAAACCGTTGGCTCGGTTAATAGAGTTTTTTCAAAAATTTCCGGGTATAGGTCCTAAATCAGCACAGCGAATGGCTTTTCACCTTTTGAAAATGCCATTAGGTGAGGTACAAAGATTTGCTGAAATACTTGTTGAGGCAAAACAAAACATACATTATTGTAGTGTATGTTTTAATATGTCAGCGTCAAATCCTTGTGAAATTTGTTCTGACACAAGACGAGATAATTCAACAATATGTGTTGTTGCGGAAACAAAAGATTTGATTGCTATTGAAAAAACAAGAGAGTACAAAGGTTTATATCATGTTCTTCAAGGAACTTTATCGCCTTTAGATGGAATTGGTGTTGAAGATATACGAATTAAAGAACTTTTAACAAGAGCGGCAGATGGAAATGTGAAAGAAATTATACTTGCTCTAAGTCCTTCTGTTGAAGGTGAAGCAACAAGTATGTATATAACCAAGCTTTTAAAACCATTTAATATAAATATTTCAAGAATAGCATTTGGTATACCAGTCGGTTCAGATTTAGAATTTGCTGATGAAATAACACTTGCAAAAGCGATTGAGGGAAGAAGACTAATAGACTAAGGAGATAGACATGGATCAAATAACAATAAGATCAGATAGACAAACGGATTATGTTTTCACATATAAAGGTGAAGAGGTGACACTTGAAGCAGGTAGTGTTATAAGTATTGCAAATGGACTAAAAGATGTTGTTCTTCCAACATGTAAAATGAAAATAGCTAATAACCTGATTATAATAAAGGAATAAAAATCATTCATTATGAATAAGCCTGATGTATCTATTATATTAGTTTCATACAATACTTCGCAACTTACAAAAAATTGTTTGGATTCAATTTTTGAAAAAACTAGTGGAGTTAATTTTGATATATGGGTTGTTGATAATAAATCATCAGATAATTCTTGTGAAATGATAAAAAATAAATTTCCTCAAGTTAATTTAATTGAAAATGATAAAAATTTAGGTTTTGGTAGTGCTAATAATGTTGCAATAAAACAAGCAAAGGAAAATATGTATTCTTGCTCAATACAGATACAATATTAATAAACAATGCTGTAAAAATATTATTTGATTATATGGAAAATAATCCAGCGGTTGGTGCAACTGGCGGTAATTTATATGATAGTCAGAATAATAATGTTCACTCTTATGGTCATTTTCAAACTTTTAAGGCCAAACTAGTTAAAACATTTAATCTTGGTTGTTTTTGCCCAAAAGAAAAAATAAGAAATGCTGATAAGGGCGATAATAAAGCAAACAAATTAAAAGAAGTTGATATTATTGTTGGTGCAAATTTATTTATAAGAAAATCTGTATTAGATGAAGTTGGTTATTTTGATGAAGATTTCTTTTTGTATGATGAAGAATCTGAACTTCAATTTCGCATCAAAAAAGCAGGATATAAAATTGTTATTAATCCAGAGTCCAAAATATATCATTTAGAGGGAAAGTCTAGCAAAAATAGGGTAATTTCTCGAACATATAAAATGGAAAGTGAAATTTTATTCTATAAAAAATGTTATGGGGAAAAATATTTAGGATTATATAAACTAATATGTTGTTTGCCTAATTTGCCAAGATTTTTTTCTCATCCACTTGTAATAGGAAGAACATTTAAAAAAATAAAGAAAATATAAAATGAAAATTTCTGTTTTAACAACTAGTTATAATTATGAAAAATATATTCCAGAAACAATTAAAAGTGTTTTAGGTCAAACCTTTGCTGACTTTGAATATATTATTTTTGATGATGGTTCAACTGATAGTTCTTTGCAAATAATCAAAGAATATGAAAAAAAAGATTCAAGGATAAAATTATATACACATGAAAATAATATAAATAAAGGGTTGATTGAAACAATGAAAATTGCCATTAAAAAATGCAATGGAGAATATATTATTTTTGTTGAAAGTGATGATGTTTTAGAACCAAATTATATTGAAGAAAAATTAAAAATCTTAGATAAACATCCAGATTCTGCAATTATTTTCAATAAAATTGAACCATTTGGAAATGAACAACGAGTTGTAAATTGCCAAAAATATTTAAAAAATTCAACCGCTATATTTTCTAACGGAGCATTTAAATATACAGAGTTATTAAAAACAAATATTATTCCTACGTTTTCTTGTGTAATGGTAAAAAAGGATGTTATTGAAAATATTAAGTTTGAATTTGAACTTGCAAAATGTTTTGATTGGTATTTGTGGAATTATATTATTCAAAATTATAAAGTAGTATATCTAGATAAGGCGTTAACTAAATTTAGAATGCATCAAGAAAGTATGTCGTGTAAACCAACTAAAATATCGAGTTACACATCACTTTTGAAATTATCAAAACGTAAATACCAAAATAATATTCCATATAAAATGTTTGAATCCTATAAAAATATGACAAGAATAGAAAAAGCACTAAGACCGCTTGTCAGAATTATTGATGAATATATTTATAATATTTTATATGAAAACAAAACAATAAATATAATTACAGAATCTTGATATTCGTTTTAGAGTCAAAGAACATTAAATCTTCCGTAGATAATTTAATTGTTGTTGTTGTTTTAACATCAGATTCTGCCAAAAGTATGACAGAACAAGAATTCCCATTAATATTAAAATAAGCAATTTTATTGTTACCAAGCATTTCTGTATGTTCAATTTGAATAGAAAAATCAAAATTAGAATTATTTAAATTTAATTTTTCAGGACGAATTCCAACAATAACATTTTCTATTCCTTTTAATTTTTCCATTTGATTGTCGGAAAGTTTTGCAAATTTATCATTTATAGAAATAGAATTATTTATAATTTTAGATTCAAAAAAGTTCATTGCAGGTGCTCCCAAAAAACCACCAACAAATTTATTGTTAGGATTGTTATAAACATCAATAGGTTTGCCTATTTGTTGAATAATTCCTTTGTCTATAACAGCAATTCTATCGCCCATAGTTAATGCTTCTGTCTGGTCGTGGGTAACATAAATAAAAGTTGTTTGAAGTTTTTCGTGCAATTTTTTTATTTCAGAACGCATCTGAATTCTTAATTTAGCGTCTAGGTTAGATAAAGGTTCATCCATTAAAAATACTTTAGGATTGCGAACAATAGCTCTACCCAAAGCAACTCTTTGACGCTGTCCACCAGAAAGTTGTTTTGGTTTACGGTCTAAAAGTTCGGTTAAATCAAGTATTTCAGCAGTTTCTTTTATTTTTGCATCAATATCTTTTTTAGACATTTTTCTCATTTTAAGAGGAAATGCCATATTTTCATAAACACTCATATGTGGGTAAAGTGCGTAATTTTGAAACACAAAAGCGATATCACGTTCTTTGGGATGAACATTGTTGACGCATTTTCCATCAATGTAAATTTCACCTTGAGTTATGTCTTCAAGCCCAGCAATCATCCTTAAAAGAGTAGATTTTCCGCAACCTGAAGAACCTACTAAAACAAGAAATTCTTTATCTTTTATTTCTAGAGAAATGTTATCAATAATCTTTTTTTTGTCATAAATTTTGACAACATTTTTTAACTCAACATGTGCCATATTAGCCTGCCGAATTTTGTTCAATTACAGATTTTTCAACGGGAACAAAAAATACAAATGAAACTTGATTTGCATACTTTGTATTTACCCAAATATCGCCTTTTAATTTATTAATGTATTTCTTTGAACTTGAAAGTAAAAGGCTTTGAAGCAAGAATTTTTTAGAATTTTTATCAATTTGAACGTAAGGATCAAAAATTTCAGCACTGTTATATTGTTTTGGATCCATACCTTTTGCCATTACTTCAAATAATAAATAAGATTTGCTATTGCTATTTTCATTAATTTCAATGCCTTTTGTTAAAAGAAATTCAGGAACAGGATTTGAAATATTTATATTAATTTCTCCTGTTTCGATTGAACTAATCGCATTTTCAATAAGATTATTAACAACCATCTTAAGCACATTTTTGTCAGAATAACAATTTTGAGTAATAAGTTCTGATGTATTCAAATTAATCTTAATATCTTTGTTTTCAACTTTAACATTTGCTTCTTCAATTATTACGGACAATAGTGCCGCTGCATCAAAATTGTTATATTCAACATTATATAAATCAGATTCTACTTGAGATAATTCAACAAGTTTTTCTATGAATAAAAGTAATTCAGATGAATTTGAATTAATAATTTGAATATACTTCGTTTGTTTATCGTTAATTTCACCGCTTAATCCTTGAAGCATTGCTTGAGAAAATCCAACAACAGAGTGAAGTGGCGAGCGAAGATAATTAGACATTTTAGATAAAAGAACATTTTTGGTGTGGTTGAGAATTTTTTGTTCTTGTCTTTCTGTGATAAGTTGGTCCAAAAGTGAATGATCTTGCGTATTATCTATGATAGTTAAAATGTATCTTTTTCTTTTTTTAGAAGATACATCTGTTACTTTAACGTCAGTAATTTTTGTGTTTTGTTCTTCTGTTACTATTTTAAGAATTTGCTTAATTTCTTCATCTTTATTTCTGATTATGTTATCAGAATTAGTTATGAAGTAATCATTAATATTTTTTCCACGAAGTTTATTCGTTTCAAAAAGTTTGAATGCTCGTCTATTGGCATAATTAATTTTACCTGTTTCATCAATTACTAAAACCGCTTCAGGTAAATAAGTAAGTACATTATACTGCTTCCCTAATAGTAAACTAAAAAAATTCATTTTATTCCCACAAATACTACTACGAAATTTATTTTAGCATATCAGTATGGAATTGAACAAGAAAAGGTTACAATTAGTCAATCAAGTAGTCTTTTAAATGGTCTATATTTTCGGTTGAGCGAAGTTTTTTAAGCGCAATACATTCAATTTGACGAATTCTTTCTTTGGAAAATCCCATGTGTTTTCCAAGTTGTTCAAGGGTTTTAGGTTCTTCTCCATTTATGCCAAATCTATTAATAATAATTTTTCTTTCTTTAGGAGTTAGGTCTTTTAGAATGTTATTAATGTGAACATTTAGCATTAAGTTTTGAGTTTTATTGTCTGGAGATAAATAATTTGCATCAGGGATATAATCTTCAAGAGAAAGATTATCTGCAACCGGTGCATCAAGGCTAATTGGCTCAAGTTTTATTGTTTTTATTGCCATTTCAACTTGTTTTATAGGTAGTTTAGTTCTTTCTACAATTTCTTGTATTGTGGCTTCTCTACCAAGTTCATAATTGATTGAAAATATTGCTTTTTTGACAATACGAATTTTATCAATCATATGAACAGGAATTCTGATAATTTTAGAGTTATTTGCGATTGCTCTTACTATAGTTTGTCTAATCCACCAAGTTGCATAAGTTGAAAATTTAAAGCCTTTTGAATAATCAAATTTATTTGCTGCTTTAATAAGACCTAAAGAACCTTCTTGTACTAAATCCATAAATAATACACCTTGTCCAGTATATTTTTTTGCAATACTAACAACTAATCTTAAATTTGCTCGAATAAGTTTCTTTTTTGCTTTTAGTGCATTGTGCTTATCCCCTTCCAGAATATCTTTTCCAAGTTCAACTTCCTCGTCTTTTTTTAATAATTTTGTTTTTCCTATGTCTTTTAAATACATTTGTAAAATATCATCTTTAAATACAATGTTGTTAAAAGATAAAATTTCTTCTTCGTTTTCATCGTTATTTAAATCTATAAATTGATTTCCCCCTATAAAATCTTCAACATACTGAATACTCATATTAAAATCCTCTAAATTTAAGATTTCCTCATAATTATTTTTTATGACGGAAGAAAGTTTTTTGAGTTCCCAGTAATACTAAAAAATTAATAACCTAAAGAAAGACCAGCGCAGATATTGATAGATTGTCCTGTTATTGATTTTGCTTTATCGGATATTAAAAATTCACAAGACTGTGCAATTTCTTCAGGGGTTACAAATCTTCTTTGTGGAATTGTTTCTATAATCTCATCTTTAGAAAAATCTTGTTCCAGATTTTCATTGTTGATTAATTCTGTATCAACCCAACCAGGATTAATTATATTTACAGTTATTCCATTTTGAGCAAGTTCTAATGCTAATGCTTTTGTCATCCCAACTAAAGAGGCTTTGGTCATAGAATATAATGAAGCATTTGCTTCACCCATAATCCCAGATATTGAGCCAATATTTATAATTCTGCCCCATTGTTGTTTTTTCATGTAAGGTGTTACCAATTTAATAAGTTCTAGTGCAGAAATGGAATTAAGCATAAATGATGATACAATGTCTTCATTTTCAAGCATTTCTACAGGCGAATAAATATAGTTTCCAGCATTATTTATTAAAATATCAATATCAATATTTAGTAATGATAAAAGCCTTTGCGCACTTTTAGGCTTAGATAAATCAATTGCACAATATCCTGCAAAATTATTTTCATCACACAATTTTTTAAGTTTATCTTCATATCGTCCTGTTATATAGATGTTATACTTTTGCGCAAAAAATTTTGCTATCGTAAGACCGATACCTTGAGATGAACCTGTTATTAAAATATTTTTTTTGTTATTGATCAACATTTGTTATAAAACTCATTAATGCCATTATAAAAGAATTTATTACAATTTTTCGTTCTTCTTCATCCAATGTTTTTACAAATTCAATACAAGTGTGAAGATTATAATTTTCATCATACCATCTACTGTATTTGGGTGGTGCATTTTGTTTTAGATATTCTATTTTTTCATCAAAAACAGAACTATATTTTTCTACAATTATTTGAAGAAAATCTTGTGCAATAAGGTCAATATTTTCTTTATTAACTTTTTGAAGCAAAGATAATAAAGACTTTAATTCTGGATATTGGTCATACCATCTGCTATATTGCATAATTTAACCTGCGGGCCAATTAAATTTTCTACCTGCCATAACATGAACATGAATATGAAAAACAGTTTGACCTGCTTCTGCGCCAGTATTTACCACTGTTCTATATTCTTTAATTCCAAGTTTTTTTGTTATTTTTGGAATAGCAGAAAAAATATCGGCAAATGCGTCTTTTGAATCAATTTCGTTTAGTGATGAATAGTGTTTTTTAGGAATTACAAGAAAATGCACTGGAGCTTGAGGACTTAAGTCATTAAAAGCGACGACATTTTCATCTTCGTAAATTAAATTTGTTTGAATTTCTTTGTTTGCAATTTTGCAAAAAATACAATCTGTCATTTTTAACCTCGCATATTGTTGACTTAATTTTACACATAATAGCGCTTTTGTTCAAGTTTAACCCTTGGGGTTAATTTCCATTAAAATCTTTTTTATTTTATAATTTATTTGTTATGAAAAATGTATATGGAACAGATACAATAGCGGCGATTGCAACACCAGTTGGAAATGGTGGCGTCAGTATTATCAGAATTTCAGGTGAAAAATCATTTGAAATAATTGATAAAATTTTTACATCTCAAAATCTTGTTGCTGGGCAGATTTATATTGGTAGAATTCTTGAGAATGGCGAAAAACTTGATGAAGTTATTATATTGCCATTTAAGTCACCTAAAAGTTATACGGGGGAAGATATAATTGAAATTCAATGTCATGGCGGAGTTAATATTACAAAAAAAATCCTTGATATTGTTATTAAAGAAGGTGCTAGATATGCAGAAAAGGGTGAATTTACTAAAAGAGCATTTTTAAATGGAAAAATAGATTTATCTCAGGCGGAAGCAGTTTTAGATTTAATTCATGCCCGTACAGAAAAGTTTGCAGCAGAAAGTGCTAAAAACCTTTTTGGTAAATTATCTACTGAAGTTGGGAAAATAAGACAGCAAATAATGGAATTGTTATCCAGAATTATTGCGGAAGTTGATTTCCCTGAAGATGTTGTAGAACCTGAGTATGATTATATTATTAAAACCTTAGAAGATATAATTGAAAAAATTAATTATATTTTGAGTTTTTCTAATAGTTCAAATGTATTTAGACAAGGGATAAAAATAGTTCTTGCAGGAAGACCAAATGTTGGAAAATCTTCTCTTTTTAACGCACTTTTGAATTTAGAAAGGGCAATTGTTACGGATATTGCTGGTACAACAAGAGATGTCATTCAAGAAACACTTGATATAGACGGTATTGCTGCAACCATAATAGACACTGCGGGTATTAGAGATTGCGAAAATATTAATAAGGTTGAAGCAATAGGTATAGACTATTCAAAAAAATATGTTCAAGAAGCAGATGTTGTTTTATTTTTGTATGACTTAAATGATGGGTTTACTTCTGAAGATAAAGAAATATTTGAATCTATTGAAAATAAGAATTATATAAAAGTAGCGGCAAAATCTGATTTAACTGAAAAAAGAGATAATGAAGCCGTTTGTATTTCTCTTAAAACAGGGGAAAATCTTGATATTTTAAAAAGTAAAATAAAAGATGCTGTTATGAGTCAAAACCTTACAGAGATTGAATTTATCACTAATCAAAGACAACAAAAATGTTTAGAAGAAACAAAAAATTCGCTAATTAATGCTTTAATTGCGGCACAAAATAATGAAATACAGGATTTAATTTCTATCGATATTAAATCAGCGCTGATGTATGTTTCTGAAGTTTCTGGTGAAGTTATAACTGATGATATTTTAACTAATATTTTTGATAATTTTTGTATTGGTAAATAAAATAACCGAAGAAGAAACACACTTGGGCAATTAAATTTTTCATATTTATCTATAAACTAGAATTGCTATAGATTATGGATAAGTGCGTGATGAGTTTTGTTTTCAATTTTTCTAATAAAGAAACTGATTTTATAAAAGATGCTTTTACCTATATCTCAAGATATTCACAGGGTGAAATAATTATTACTGATGAAAAGTTTAATATACTTTTTAGAAATGTTTCAAATGGTATTGGGCAAAATTTTCTTGATTTGGATAAAAATTTTGTTACACCTGATTTTAAAAATAATATAAATGATTTTAAAAAATCAGAAAAAAATCATCTTTTTGTAAAATTAATTTTTAATCATGATGGAAACTTTTCTAATCTTCCTGTTGATGTACATATTTGCAAAATAAGAAATAAAAAGGGAGAAATAAAAGGGTTTGCGATTATTATTCAAGATATAACTAATGAAATAAAAAATAAAATTCAGAGGGAAACATTTGTTGATATTTTATCGCACGATTTAAGAAACCCTTTGCGTGCTAATGTGCAAATTTTAGAAATGATTTTGAATAATAAATTTGGCAGAATTGAAAATAATTTAAAAGTTATGCTCAATGAACTTTTAGATTCTTGTCGATTTATGAATTATATGGCGGAAAATCTTGTTGTTAAATATAAAAATGAATTTAATATGTACGAGCTTTTAAAAGAACCATATTCCATCATAAAACTCATAAAAGATAGATATAATGCTCTTTCTAATATGTTAAATAAAAAACATCAAAATATAGAACTTATAGTTAATGGAACAATTGAAGATGTAAATATTGATGTTGATGCAATTGAAAAAGTTATTAATAGTCTTATTATAAGTGCATCAGAGGAAAATTCTGAAAAATCAGTAATTAAAATAAAAGTTGAAAATATAAAAGAGTTTGTTGAAATAACGTTTTTTAATTGTGGTTCTAAACGAAAAGATTTGCCAGATATTTTTGAAGAATATCTAACTTGTTCAAACAGATTTAGAAAAGTCGGATTTAGTTTGGAACTTTATAATTGTAAAAGAATAATAGAGGCACACAATGGTAATATTATTGCTAAAAATACAGGTAATTCAGGCATGAAAATAAAAATTCGTTTACCATTATATAGATAATTTTTTTTTAAAATCTTAATTAAATATAAATTTTTTCTGTTTTTTGCAAAAAAATAGTTAAACTAAAAATGTAAGGTTGGATATGCAATCTACAGAAAAGAGGTGTTCTTAAAATGATAGATTTTAACAGATTAACAGATTATACAAAAGAAATATTGTATGCGTCTCAGCAAATAATGTATAGATATAAAAATTCGCAGTTGGAACCATTACATATAATGCTTGCTATTGCAGAGAATACGGATGGCATTGCAAAAGATTATTGCAAGGAATTAAAAATTGATAATGACAATTTTAAACATAAAATAGTAAGTGCCATATCGGAATTACCGCAAATCCAAACATCCAATCCAAATCAACAATTATATTTATCTCAAAATGCAAATAATATGTTTGATATTGCACAGGAAAATGCAGATGGACTTAAAGATTCTTTTATAAGTATTGAACATATATTGATGGCAATGACAGAACTTTCTGGTTCTAAACTTCAAAAAATACTAACAGAGAGCAATTTAAATAAAAATTCAATATTAAATGCAATGAAAAAAATAAGAGGAAATAGAAAAGTGGATAGCAAAAACGCAGAAGATTCATATAAAGCATTAGAAAAATATTCAACAGATTTAACTGCTCAAGCACGTAAAGGCAAACTAGATCCAGTTATAGGTAGAGATGAAGAAATAAGACGTGTTATACAAGTTTTAAATAGAAAAACAAAAAATAATCCAGTTTTAATTGGTGAACCAGGGGTTGGTAAAACAGCAATTATTGAGGGTTTGGCACAGCGTATTATAAGAGGTGATGTTCCGGAAAATCTTAAAAATTCTAAATTAGTTGCACTTGATTTAGGTGCTTTAATTGCAGGTGCTAAATTTAGGGGTGAATTTGAAGAACGCTTAAAGGCAGTTTTGAAAGAAGTTGAAGACTCAAATGGTGAAGTTATTATGTTTATAGATGAACTTCATACTGTAGTTGGCGCAGGAGCGACAGAAGGTTCAACAGATGCTGGTAATCTTTTAAAACCAATGCTTGCTCGTGGAACTTTAAGATGTATTGGGGCAACAACTGTCAATGAATATAGAAAATATATTGAAAAAGATCCTGCCTTAGAGCGTAGATTCCAACCTGTTTTGGTTGATGAACCATCAGTTGAAGATACAATAAGTATATTAAGGGGATTAAAACAACGCTATGAAGTACATCATGGAGTTAGGATTAAAGATAGTGCTTTAATTGCCGCTGCAAAGTTGTCTGATAGATATATTACGGATAGATTTTTACCAGATAAAGCGATTGACCTTGTTGATGAAGCCGCATCTTCTTTGAGGATTGAAATTGATTCTATGCCTGAAGAATTAGATGTTCTCGTTCGTCAAAAAATGCAACTTGAAATTGAAAAAGAAGCATTGAAACAAGAGGAAAATCCTGAAAATGCAGATAAAATACACAATATTGAGAACATTCTAAAAGATTTAAATGAGAAAATAGATAAATTAAAAACTCGTTGGGAGTTTGAAAAAAAGAGTATTCAAGGTGAAGCGTCTATAAAAGAAGAGATAGAAAAAGTAAAAATTGAAATTGAAGTAGCAGAACGTGAAATGGATTTGCAAAAGGCTGCTGAATTAAAATATGGTAAATTATTGCAACTTGAAAAACAACTTCAAGAAGTAGATGATAATCAAAAATCACATCAAAACACTCTTTTAAAGGAAGAAATAGACGAAGATGATATTGCAGAAATTGTAAGTAAATGGACTGGTATTGCTGTTAATAAATTGCTTGAAAGCGAAAAGCAAAAACTTGTTAATATGGAAGATTTTCTGCACAAAAGAGTTGTTGGACAAGATGAAGCAGTAGAAGTCGTTTCTGATGCTATAAGACGAGCAAGGTCAGGTTTGAAAGACCCTAATCGCCCTATTGGTACATTTATGTTTTTAGGACCGACAGGTGTTGGTAAAACTGAACTAGCAAAAGCATTGGCTGAATTTATGTTTAACGATGAAGATGCGCTTATAAGAATTGATATGTCTGAATATATGGAAAAACATACAGTAGCAAGATTAATTGGTGCGCCTCCCGGATATGTTGGTTATGATGAAGGTGGACAATTAACAGAAGCAGTTAGAAGGAAACCATATTCAGTTGTTCTTTTTGATGAAATAGAAAAAGCTCATCCTGATGTATTTAATATAATGCTACAAATCTTTGATGATGGCAGATTGACTGATTCTAAAGGTAAAACAATTGACTTTAAGAATACTTTAATTATATTAACAAGTAACATTGGTAGTGAGATTATTCTTAAAAATACACTTGAAGCGATGCTTTCTGAAAAGGAACATGAAAAGACAAAAGAAGAAGTAATGTTTCTTCTTCAAAATCGTTTTAAACCTGAATTTTTAAATAGGATAGATGATATTGTGTTCTTTAAAGCGCTAAATATGAGTCAATTGGCAAAAATTGTAGATATACAAATTGCCAATTTGCATACATTGCTTAGCGAACAAGATATTACGCTTACTATAACAAATGACGCAAAAGAACATCTTGCACAACAAGGATATAATCCAATTTATGGAGCAAGACCACTAAAAAGAACAATAAGACAACTTATTGAAAATCCATTGTCAAAGAAAATCTTAAAACAAGAAATAAATCCTCATTCAAATGTCATAATTGATGTAAAAAATGACGAACTTTCATTTGAAACCAAATAATACAACTTAAATAAATACACACAACAATTAACCCGAAGATGCCTTATTCTTCGGGATTTTTTTGTTCAATGTCGCTTTCTTTTATTTCTGGCATATCAAGTGTTTTACTAAGCTCGGTTTCTGCATCATTAAATCCAGATTTTAAACTTTTCCAAAATCCTTTAATTCTTGTTCCAATTGAATCAAGTTCTTCCATTAAAATATCATCTTTTTTTTCTTTATTAGAAAATTCAAAAATATCTTGTTCGTCTTCATCATCTTTTTTCTTTTTGCCTTGGTTAAAATATCCCAAATTGCCAGCGCCACCATCATTTGTATGGTGTGATTTTTGGATTGCAGGAAGATGATTGTCCGGACCATTAATACCGAAAGACATTTTGCCTTCTTTCTTTTGAGAAAGTGAACAGTATTTTGAGATTAAGATCTCTATTATCATTATATACTACTTTTGTAGAAATTATAATCATGCAAATGTAGGATTATTAAGATTGTTAAGAAAGTGGTTTAAAGACTAAAGTCCATTGCTTTTTTGCCGATAAATAAAAGGCAGGAATGTAAGTGAATGGAATTTAATGAACTAAACAGATTAAATTTAAATCTTCCCTTAACGCCGCAGAAAGGTAGTGGTGTTAAGAAAGGTGCTGAAAAAAAATCAGAAAAAAACATTCCTGTTGAAAAATCTCCGGCTAATCCAGTGTATTGGCAAGGAGCAGTTGGGGTAAAGAAAACAAGCATTCCTGCAAATAATGCTAATCTTATTCATTCAATTGCTAATATTAAATCTGATGTTCAAATTCAGATTAGTGAAACAGAGACATCTACTGTTAGTGAATACATTAACTTTCTTTTGTCTCAGCCAGTAGGTTTTAAAACTGATGAAGAATACAAAAAATATGTTCTTGAGTCTTTTACTAAAAATTTAGAAGATATGAAGACTGCTTTTGAAGTTCAAGAAGAAAAAGATGGGGTCATTACAAAGGGGTACAATGCATTAAAAGAGTTTAGTTCATTTGGTATTTCAGATGAAGATGCTAAAAAAATGATTGAAGAACAAGAGGCAATGATAAATGCTCTTCAAGATGCAATGAGTGGAAAAGGTGAACTATCTTTTGAGCAAGTGTATGAACAATATACAGGAGTTGCATACTCAAAAGAAAAAATAGATAAGAATATGGAAATGTCAAACATTTATTCTGCAATGATGGCTGGATTGCAGTATGATGATGATTTTTCTGAAAAATTTAAAGAAGCAACTGGTCAAAAAATAAAAGACATTACAAAAGAGTATGCCCAATCGCAATTAGATACATTTGGAAATGCAACAGAAATAAAAAAATTATCAGAAAAATACCTTCAAGATAAAGCAGGATTTAAAGATAAATTATCATCAATAGTTGCTATATCTGGAATGGGATGTATTGTTGCAGGTGCTATAACTTCATTTGCATTTCCTGCTTTAGCGCCTGTTGGCATATCGTTAATGACGATGGGAAAAAGTATTTCATTAGGTGGTATGTTTGTTGATAATGCGCTTGATGTTGTTGATAAAACAACGGATAAAGATGGTTTGACTAAAAACGAGATAGGAAATATTGTTTTAGAAACAGGAGTAGAAGCAGTTTCTTATGGCGTTGGACGTAAAATTGGTGGATTAACTAATAAATTAAATGCGAATATTACAAGTAAATCAATAGAAAAAGGAACAAGTGAAATAGTATCAAGAGTTGTTGGTCAAACAGCTGAAACAACAGTAGATACAACATTATCATTGGGCGCTGATTATGCCATTGCGCAGGGTCAATCATTGATTACTACTGGTGAGTTTATGGACTCAAAAGATTATTGGTCAATGGAAAGATTCTTGGGCGAAGGAAAAAACCAATTAATCGGCATATTAACAGGAATGGCCTCTGTAAAAATTAATGCTTATCAACAAGGTATTATTACTACAGCACAGGGAAAAATATTAGATGGTGATATTGAGGGTGCGAAAAATCATATTAAGCAGTCAGGCATGAAGATGAATGATGCTAGTTTTGAATCATTTGTTGAACAAGTTAGAGAAGTAGACGCTCAAGTAAAAAAAGCAAATATTCAAACAGATGAACCATCTATTGACAATGAAACAATTGAACCTGAAAATTCTGATACTGTAAATACAGTTCAATGTGAGTCAGATAAAAATACTTCAAGAGATATTAAAAAGATTGGACTTCAATTCTTTGCAGAACCCAAAAAAGTTGATACTAAGCAAAAACTTTCAGAAAGTGGATTTGGGGAATTTGTTGATTATGAAGTGGCAAGAGATTTAACCTCTGCACAGGTTGATATTGCGGTTAAATTAAGAGATATAGGATTTACTGATTATGAAGCACTTTCTGTTACAAAAGAGTTGTCTTTAGAACAGGCAGATGTTGTAGTTCAACTAAAACAAGGCGGATTTGATAATTATACTTCTTTAGATGCATCAAAAGACTTAACTCAGGAGCAGGCGATTGTTGCTGTTAAATTAAAAGAAAATGGACTTAATGATTTTAGAGCAATTGATGGTGCTAAAACATTAACAATAGAAGAAGTTGAAATTGTATCACAACTTAAAAAAAGTGGATTTGAAGAACATTTGATTCTTGAACTTGCCAATCAAATGACTTTGGAACAAACAGAAATTGCTGCAAAATTAAAAAGAAATGGTTTTGATGATAGTAGAATAATTGAACTTTCTCAAATTTATACTCCAGAGCAAGTAGATGTTGCCATACAATTGAGAAGAAGTGGTATGAGTGAATACGACTCTACTCGATATGCTATGTCTTTTACGCCAGAACAAATAGATGTTGTTGTGAAACTGAAAGATGTTGGTTTTGATGATTACAATATAATTAATCACGCTAATACTATATCAATGAAACAAGCAGAAGTTGCAATAGAATTAAAGATGTTTGGTTTTGATGAATATAGTGCAATTGATGGGGCTAAAACCTTATCTGATGGACAAATTGAGATTGCTGTAAAACTTAAAAAACAAGGGTTTGATGATTATAGTTCTGTTCAAGGTGCAAAAATACTTGCTGCTAATGAAATTGAATTGGCAACAAAAATAAAAAAACAAGGCTTAGACGATAAAAGTGCAATCGAGGGGGCAAAATACAAATTATCTAATGAGCAAATTAAAGTTGCAGTAAATCTAAAACAAGAAGTAGAAAAAAATGGATATGATATTGATGATTCAGATGTTATAGAATTTGCAAGATTAAATCCTGAACAATTGAATATAGCAAGGGCACTTATGCCTCAAGCCGAATATGATGAGAGTCAATTAAGTGGTAAAACAATCGCAATTTTATCGAGATTTGGTAATTATGAAGATTCTCAATTAAAATTAGAAGAACAAAAAAGTAAAGTTTTAAAACATCCACAACAGTACATAAATGGTGAATATGAAACTGATGCCGAAATGGAAGCAGAAGTTAATGAGTTTTTTGCTTCTCATGGTGATTTAATACAATTTGCGTCTATTTATGATAAAGAAACATTAGATGTTTTATTTAGAAAAAGATTTGAAGAAGTTGATGAATATAATAGAGAGGTATTATCCTCTTTTAGCGTAGATGATTTTATTTTACTTAAAGGCTTATCTTCTACACCTGATGAAAATGGAAAACCTTATTCTCCGACACAAAAAATAGAGTTTATAGATTTAATTAATGCCTATAAACAAAGTAATCTGGATTGTACAAAAATGTACGATATGATTCAAGCCGGTAAGGTTAATGTTAATGAATTAAATATTGATTTATTTAATCAAATAATGAAAAAGTTAAATTTTACTGATGAAGAAATTGCTTCTATTCCTCCAGAAAAATTAATTTCTTGGGATACAAAATATATTCATTTATTAGCAAAAGAAATTAATTCTGATTCAGAACAAACATTTATTGATATTATAAGAGCGGCTAATTCTCCTGATTTTAATACATATATTCATAATATTTCCAACATTTATGGAAAATCGAATGCGATAACTCGGACAATATTTGAGCAAAAAGGTTTAGATTATGAGAAATGGCTTCGTCCATCTAAGCAAAATGAAGTTAAGTTTATTTCTACAGATAAAAATGTTGAACAAATAAACCAAATTGCATCTCAAATTGAAGAAGATATGTCTACAATTATGCAAACGCCAGCAAAAGGGTTTGTAAAAAAACAGTTTCCAGAATTTGTGAAAAATGACAATTTTGTTATTCCGCAAGAATTTAAAACAAAGACAAAACTTACTGAATTAGCACAAAAATTATCAGATACTTCTTCTAATGGACAATTATCTTCAATATGGTTACGAGCAGAGCAAAATAGGAATAATACTCAAAAATCTGAAATGGCAAAGAAAACATTGACGATTTTAGATCATTTAAATCAAAGAATGAACACGATTTCTTCTGTATCAGATGCTTATAAATCTAAAATGTTAGATTTAACTATTAAAATGTGGGATAGGGTTCCACAAAAAGATATGTTCCAAGGTAATTACTCGACATGTTGTATTGGCATGGGAAAAGGAAATGGAAATGCAATGCCCCATTTTCTTTTAAATACTTCATATAATATGATTGAAATGGTTGATAATACAACAGGAAAACCAGTAGGAAATGCTCTATGTTATTTTATTGCTGGTGAAGATGGAACCCCAAGTTTTATTATCGACAATATTGAAATAAATGATAGTGTTAAACCATCGGATGAAATAGGTGTTCAATTAAGAAATTCTATAGTACAGTATGCTCAAAATTTAACAAAAGAAGTTACTGGAAAAGTTGATACTCCAATATATATGAGTGGTGCGTATAATGATGTTCCAACAGCACACCTTTCTCAAGCACAAAAAACGATGTCATTTTTAGGTGATATTGCTTGTGATGAAATATATATGGATTTATATGATGGTTGGGTAGACAAATCTGATTTAACAAGTGAACTTAGTTTGTTAAAACTTTGTCAAACATTTTTTAACGATAAATTATCGCATGATGTTAATGAACAACTTTCTATTCGTGCAAATGAATTAAATAGAATATATTCTGAACATATTGATGAAGTTGTTCAAGAAACAAAACAAAGATTTAGCAATCTTGAATCTGTAACTCCTGAACATATTACAGGAAGGGCAAAAAGTGCAAAATCTACTTTTGAAAAGATAACATCAAGAACCATTTCTGGCAAACTAACTTCAACTGATATAGATGATTGTTCAAGAATCATTGCTGATGCTTATGGAACAAGAATCAGAATGAATAATCTTTCAGAAGATGTGGCAAAATCTGAAATAGCAACGGTTTTAAAAGGAACAGGGTATACTGCAGAACAATTCATTAAATTTGTACAAGGAGATGAAACTTCTTTTGATGATGAAACACTTCAAAATCTTAGAAGTTTGAAGGATTCTGTTCTTGATGCGTTGAAAATAAAACAATCTGATGCGGTTGTTGAAAGGCTGGTTTCTCTTATTGAAAATGCTAATCCAGATGAACCACGAATAATAACAGAAATAAACAATTATGGAGATGAAATTTCTTCATATTTCACAAAGACACAATTACAAAAAATTGCAAAAGCATATTTCACAAAATATAAAAAACCATTAGATATTGTCACTAAACTTGATGTAACAAACCTAACCGAGGGTGAATATGAAATTTCTACCGTTAAAAAAGATGATAAAGTTGTAAAAATTATAAAAATAAAAAGAGAAAATGCTAATTATACGGATAAAAATGCTGAAAAAACCACCGGATATGCATCTGGACAAATGAATACAGAGCATAAATTATCTAACAATACTGTTGGCAAGGGCGAACTTCAAGTTAGAGGTATACTTGTGAATGAATTTGCTGATGTTGAGCATATTGTTTACGATATAAAACAGAATAAAATTAAAGCAGATAATCCTAAATATGCACAAATTCATAAATTGATTACGAGTATGGATGATGCTACATTTGAGGACTATAGCAAGTATTTGAAACAAGTATATAACAATTTAAGATTGACAGAACTTGGTATTCCGACAGAAGAACCTTCAATAGATACATATCTTGGAAAATATGGATTTTCTGAAACGCAGTTGGGAATGTTGAATAGGCATGGTTTATCTAAATTTCATTAGTAATGGCAAAACTTTGGTTTAGATGTTTTAAATATGATACAATAAGGAAAAAATATGAGAATAAACAATAAATTTAATAACTATAAAACTTCATTTAATGGAATAGATAAGAAAGAAACAAAAATGACAGAAAAAAATGAAGATATGAAATTTTTATTGAACGCTTGCAAAGAAGGACTTCATAATGCTGCAGAATTAAAAGTGCCAGAAAATGGTCAATTCGGTAGAGTGTCTGTAGGTTTTGTTATTCCTGACTCTAATAATAAAGGTTTATTGTATATCACTCATAGTGAAGAAAATCCTAAAACACAAAGGCTTTTATCTGTTGGGGTTCATCATAAAAATTCTGATAGAGTTATTTCCAATTTGCTTTTGGATGGAAACAAACAAGAAATTCTTGAATATCTTAAATCAGAAGAAAACACTCAAAGTATAGTAGATATTATCAATGGTTTATCTGATAAAACAGATGAATTTTATTCTTCATTATAAAATTGATTTTTTCTTAAAAATCTTTAATAAATATTTCTGTAGATATGTTACTTTTTATGCGCAATGTGTTACTTTATAAGTATGCCAAATATCAACTGGAATCAAATAACAAATAATGTGTTTAACAACTTTAATAGAGTTGCACAAAATAATGTTCAAAATACTCAGCAGGCACCATTAGAGCAATCTTCACAGCAGCAAAATGCACAGCAAACTCTTCAGCAATTTTTGCCTCAAACTGCTAATCAGTTATCAAAAACAGTTGCAGAACTTGCAATGTTAAACAAGCAACAGACAGCGGATATGCTGAAAGAATTGCTTCAAATGCCCAAAAATTTTGAACAATTTTTAAAACAACTTACTGTAAATTCTCAAAACTTACAACAAAACACCGCATTATTGATGTTGGCCTCAACACTAAATCTTTCACAACTTGCTTCACTTTTGCAAACTAATTCAAAAGAAGCAATGACAAATCTTTATCAAATGTTAGCGCAATATAATCAATTAGGGCTAAGCATGAAAGAAGAACAATTGTTGGAATTTACTAAATTAATATCAGTTGTCGCCGCATCTTCAACATCAGATATTCAAAGTCTCAAAACATTGATGTTAATGTATTTACCTTGGCTTCCCTTGACAGATCCAAATGCATTTAAACTAGAGTATATGGAAAATGGAGGGATGGAGGCTAGTGAAGTTGTTGATAGTACAACAATTTTAATTGCTACTGAAAACTATGGAAATTTACAAGCAGATATATATAAAACAAAAGAAGATGGAATTAAAATTGAAGTTACGACTTCTCAAACTTTTCCTATTGAAGAACTGGTTGTGTTGATGAGGGAAGAAAGCAAAAAGCACAATGTAAATATTAGTATAAATCATTTGGCAAAAGAGGCTTTCAATAAAGAAAAGAACGAGGAAGAACAAATAAAAGTATGTGTAAATATTAGTTCAAAAGTAAATCCATTTTTATTGTTAATTTCAAATGCAGTAATTAAAAATGTACATACGATAGATGAAAAAGAAAGTCTGAGAGAAGAACGAAAAGAGAGAATGAGTGATGGCGAAAGTTAAAACAAAATGGGTATGCCAAAACTGTGGATATGAAACCCCAAAATATATAGGGAAATGTCCAGATTGTGGAAATTGGGGAACTTTGGTTGAAGAAATTGAGGTCAAAGCTGTTCCTTCTCATTCGCAAAGTGTTGTTATAGATGATAGTCCTGTTTGTTTAATAAATGAAATTGAAATAACAGAAAGTATAAAAAATTCAACAGGATTTGAAGAATTAGATAGAGTTTTAGGTGGTGGGCTAGTAAAAGGTTCTTTGGTTTTATTAGCAGGAGATCCTGGAATAGGAAAATCGACCTTGGTTTTACAAACAGCAGGAAATGTTTGCGCTAGTGGTAAAAAACTTCTTTATGTTTGTGCAGAAGAATCAGGTTCTCAAGTTAAACTTCGTGCGCAAAGGCTTAATGTTAATTCTGATAAGCTTTTTGTGTATTCTCAAACAAATATAGAAGCAGTTTTAAATCAACTTGAAACTTTAAATCCAGAAATATTGGTTATAGACTCAATTCAATCCGTTTATACTTCAAACATTACAAGTACAGCCGGAAGTGTTTCTCAAATTCGTGAATGTACGAATATTTTAATGGATGTTGCTAAAAACAAAGGTATTACAGTTGTTGTAATTGGGCATGTTACTAAAGATGGAAATATTGCAGGACCTAAAGTTTTAGAACATATGGTTGATACGGTTATATATTTTGAGGGTGACAAATATAAATCTCAAAGACTTTTAAGGTCAATGAAAAATCGTTTTGGTTCAACTAATGAAATTGGTGTTTTTAACATGGTTGAATCAGGGTTGGAGGAAGTTACAAATCCAAGCGAATTATTTATGAAGGAACGAACAGAATCTGCGATGCCTGGAAGTGTAATTATTGCTGCAAATGAAGGAACAAGGGCATTATTAGTTGAAGTTCAAGCTTTGGTAGGTAAGACTTCTTATCCATCTCCAAGACGAGTTTCTACTGGTTTAGAATATAATAGGTTGCTTCAAATTATTGCGGTACTTGAAAAGCGTATTGGCTTACAACTTTCAAGTCATGATGTTTATGTAAATGTAATTGGCGGAATAGAGATAGATGAGCCAGCAGCGGATTTAGGTATTGCGCTTGCTATTGCAACTTGTTTTAGAGATGTTGTTGTTCCATCAGATTGTGTGATTATCGGTGAAATAAGTTTGTCTGGTGAAATAAGAAATGTTTCCGACATTGAAAAACGCATTTATGAAGCTCAAAAATTAGGATTTAAAAAAGCGATTGTGCCAAAATTGAACAAAAAAATATCTGATAATTTTGATATTGATATAGTTGAAGTTGCAAGACTTATTGATGCTATAAAAGTTTGCGTATCAAAAGGTAATTAAACAAAAAACACACGATTAAATCTCGTGTGTTTTTTGTTTTTATTTTTTAGTTAATTATTCATTATCAGGAACTAAATATTTACCATCTTTTACTCTTGCAGCGAAGTATGGTTTATCTTTGTTTGCTTCTTTTAAGAATATTACGAATGGACGGTCAAAGTAATATAAGTTATTGATAATAACATCTCTAGTTGGTTCAAGTGATGTTTTTAATACAACGCTCATAGCGGCTTCGCTCTTAAGCTTTGCGCCTTCTCTATCTAAATCAAATTTGATTGTTTGAAGAGTTTTTTCAATTACCCAAGTATTCCCAGTTTTGTCATAATCTTTTGATTTGATATCTTTTTTTGCAAGTTCATTATCATAATTAATTTCTTCATCAATATGCATATATGGAACTTTGTATAAATTTTTAAATTTGATTTCTGATTTTACGTTGTAATTTTCAATCATTTCGTTTTTACGATTTTGGATGTATTCATCTTTTTTACTATTTTTATCTAATAATTCAACATATAATTCATCAAAAGATTTATCTGAAGATGTTAGATATAAAATCATTTCTTCTTTTCTATCTTTATCTAAGAATTTCACAGCAAAGTCATTATCATTTGCGTAGAATAATGATTCTGTATGACTTTCACGAAGTGGTTGATTGCTTTTGTCATTCTTGCTGTTTGTGTAACCAAAGAATTTATATTTTTGAGTTGTATCATTATTGAAGAATTGGCTTTCAAGAATGCTATATGGTTTTATGAATTTGAAATTTTTCAAAAGCATTGAATAAATAAACCATTTGTTTGTTTTTTCCTCTGCTATATTATCAAAGTCAAAACTATCTAAAATATCGCTTTTTTCGTCGAATTTTTCTTTAATAGCTTTTTCAATGGCTTTTTTATTTTTAACAGTTTGTTTTGTGACTGAAATGTAGTATGAATCTTCATTTAAATCATTTGTAGTGAACAATTGTTTATTAAGTTCATCTGCTAGTTGTGGATTTTCTTTAACATATTCAATTTTTTCAGTTCCAACAAGTTTTATAAATTCATTCCAGCACAATTGAAAAGTTGGAGTCCAAGCATCAGTTGTTGTTGTTTGAAGTAAGGGTTCATTTGTTTGTGCGTAGTTTTTTATATCTTCTCCTTTGCATCCTACGGTTAATATGCTAGCGGAAAGGATTAAAAGAAAAGTTAGTAATTTTTTCATAAGTATACTCCTTGCTATATCAATTACATTCTTGAAAATACTTCAATGGAAAAAGAATCCATTGTATTTGCTAAGAAATAAGCACTTGATGCAATCATCGATGCATTGTCTGTGCAATATTTCATTTCTGGTGCATAAATCTTATAGCCTTCATTTTGTAAGTTAAAGAATTTTTTACGGATTTCAGAATTCGCTGCAACTCCGCCTGCTAATACTATTGTACTGGCATTTATATTATCAACTGCTTTTTTAACTTTCTTAAGCAAAGTCGACGAAACATTTTCTTGAAAACTTGCCGCTATATCTGCCTTTGGAAGTTCTTCATTTTCTTTCTTTAATCGTTGAATTAATTGTAGTGACGCTGTTTTTAATCCAGAAAAACTAAAATCAAATTCATTTTGAAGTTTTGCTTCAGGAAGTTTATATGCAAAAGGATTTCCTGTTTGAGCAAGTTTATCAAGGTTTACTCCCCCAGGATAAGGTAGCCCAATAAGTCTTGCAACTTTGTCATAAGCTTCACCTACTGCATCATCAATAGTTTCACCAATTATACGTTGCTCTAACCAATTTTTTACTTCAATAATTTGAGTATGTCCACCACTTACAAGTAATGCGACAAATGGTGGCTCAAGATTTGTATTTAGATAATTTGCACAAACGTGTGCATTTAAATGATTGACCCCGATAAAAGGTTTATCATTTGCAACAGCGAGTGCTTTCCCTGCATTCATTCCAACAAGTAGTGAGCCTACAAGCCCAGGTCCAACAGTTGCAGCGAATGCAGTAATATCTTCTGGTTTTAAATTTGCCTGTTCAAAAGCTTGCGCTATAACTAAATTTATTGCCTCAAGGTGTTCTCTTGCTGCAACTTCTGGTACTACCCCGCCAAATTCAATATGGGTTTTTATTTGTGATGCTACAACATTTGAGAGAACTTCTCTTCCGTTTTTTACGATAGCAGCAGCGGTTTCATCACAACTAGATTCTATTGCAAAAATTATGTTGTCATATCCACTTTCTGTTCCTATTAATATGGGTTTATCAGTTATTGGTGTTCTAAATTCTTTAACAGGCATTTTTTCTCTTTCGTTTTTCTAAGTTTTATAATATCATCTAAATAGAATTTGTGTGAGGATTTTTATTATGACAAGACCAATGAATATTACAGAAAAAATATTAGCCAATCATGCAGGGGTAGATGAAGTAAAGGCAGGGCAATTAATAAGTTCCAAAGTCGATATTACTCTTGCAAACGATATTACTGGTCCTGTTTCAATAAATGAATTTAATAAAATTGGTGTTGATAAAGTTTTTGACAAATCTCGTGTTGTTTTTGTTCCAGACCATTTTGTTCCAAACAGAGACATTAAGTCTGCACAACAAGTTAAACAAGTGAGAGAATTTGCTCGTAATCAAAATCTTGAACACTTTTTTGAAGTTGGTAGAATGGGTATTGAACACGCGTTATTGCCCGATAATGGTATAGTTACAGCAGGTGATGTTGTTATTGGTGCTGATTCACATACTTGTACTTATGGTGCTTTGGGTGCATTTTCCACTGGTATGGGTTCAACTGATATTGCTTGTGCTATGGCATCAGGTGATACTTGGCTTAAAGTTCCAAGTGCAATTAAAGTTGAATTTAACGGAAAATTAAATAAATGGGTAACGGCAAAGGATTTAATTTTATATTTAATTGGTGATATAGGTGTTGATGGTGCGCTTTATAAAACACTTGAAATAGGTGGTAGCACAATTCGTGAAATGTCGATGGATGGAAGATTTACCATTTGTAATATGGCAATAGAAGCAGGTGCGAAAAATGGCATTATTGAGCCCGATGAAATAACTAAAAAATATCTTGAAAATAGAAGTATAAGAACGCCAAAGTTTTATTATAGTGATGAAGATGCTGAGTATGAAAGAGTTATTGTATATAATACTGCGGATATTGAGCCTGTAGTTGCCTTTCCACATCTTCCAGGAAATACAAAACCAGTTTCTAAAGCCGGTAATGTGAAAATAGACCAAGCTGTTATCGGTAGTTGTACAAATGGTAGATTGTCAGATATAAAAGCTGCCGCAGAAGTTTTAAAAGGTAAAAAAGTTCATAAAGATGTTCGTTTAATAGTATTTCCGGCAACACAACAGATATATCTTGAAGCTTTAAGGGCAGGGTATTTGGAAACAATTATAGAAGCAGGTGGTGCTGTCTCAACTCCAACTTGTGGGCCTTGTTTGGGTGGACATGCCGGCATTCTCGCTGCTGGAGAACGTGCAATCTCAACTACAAACAGAAATTTTGTGGGCAGAATGGGACATGTTGAAAGCGAAGTTTACCTTTCTTCTCCATACGTAGCGGCTGCAAGCGCTGTTGCAGGAAGAATAGTTTCACCTGAGTGCTTATAATTATATGCTTATGGTAACTCTGGAACCTTCTTTGTGGTAGTTACCACCGCCACAGATGGTTTCTATTACTTTTAATAAAAATTCTCTTGGAGCATCTATTTGATTAATATAAAATTCTTGGTTGCCTAAGTGTCTTATTTTTATTATTGCTTTTGCTGTTTTATCCGCTGGAACATATAATGAAGCAACTTCCATATCTAAAAGTTTTTGTTCTATTTCGTCGTTATAACCATGAATAAGTTCTGGAATAGTTCCTTTTATTGCTATAATTCTTCCTGTAAATAAAGGTGTTCCTTTTTCTCTATGAAGTGCTTTTGGTTTGTCTTTCATGTTTGATACGAAACTGATTGAATGCCATAAAATATTTAAAAGTACTATATGTCTTTGTTTATCATATTCAAAGTAAATATTTTCTGATGGAATTCCTCTTGTGGTAAAAGATTGTTTTAGATATTCAACAGTAAGGGACATGTGTTTTATCATTTGGTCCAATAAAACTGCAGTGTTTGCATTTGACTGTTGATATTCAAGAAATTGTTTGTACATATGACTTGAAACAAGACTCATTCTCTCTTGTATTACAGATGATTTTCTTGCTGTAGTCTCTAAATCGTCAAAATTACCGTTCAAAAAATACCTTCCTTTTTCTTGAGTATATTTTATTAGAAAATATACTTTTATAAAACAATTTTAATCGTTTTTATTACAAAAACAATACTTAATTTACATTATTTCTGTTTTCTTTTCTTATTTTTTGATTTTTTATGAGAAATCAAATATTATAAAGTTTATGAAAATTGTTGTTGTTGGTTATGGGGAAATGTTTGATTCTCTGGTTGCAGGGGTAATGGACTCAGGGCACGATTTAGTCGGTGTTTTTAGGCATGAAAATGTTTTGTATAATCCTGTAAAACGTTTTTTGTATGATGCTTGTTTGCCATCTGATAATAGAATTTTTTCTCGTTCTTTGGGGTTATATGATATAAAGGCAAAAAGTGTTAACTCTAAAAAGTTTAGAGATGAAATAAAAAAACTAAAAGCAGACATAATTCTTGTTGGTTCTTGGAGTGAAAAATTTTCAAAACAAACCATTGAAACGCCAACAATTGCATGTGTAAACGTTCATCCGTCACTTTTGCCTAAATATAGGGGTCCAAATCCTTATACTCAGGTTATTTTAAATAATGAAAAAATAACAGGAATTTCTTTTCACGTTATGGATGAAAAGTATGATAATGGCGCAATTCTTCATCAGATGCAAACAATAATATCTCCAGAAGAAACGGGAATAAGCTTGAAATTAAAATGTTGTGATATTGTTCGAAAAGAAGTTTCAGTTCTTTTAAAAACTTTTGCTAATAAATTTAAAAATAAGTCAGTACAAAACAATGATGATGCAACGTATTATCCTCAAATTTCATTAATGGATTCCATTTTGAATTTTGATAATGAAACATCTGAACAAATTGATAGAAAAATAAGAGCGCTAACGCCTTGGTTGAATTGTCATATTCCATATAAAGATGAATTTTTTGAATTTAAATCTTACAAAATTATGGATAAATATGAAACAGCGCCTTCATCGTCGATAATAAAAAAAACGAATGAGGATTTATATATTGTTTGTAAGGATTTTAAGGTTATAAAATTTTCAAATGTTAAACTAAAAAGACCTGTACTTCGCTGGTTTAACAAATTATATTTGAAATTTTTTGTGAGAATAAATTCTAAAGCGATATAATTATTGTATAATATTGAATAGGTAGATTAATAGGCGATATAAATGTTAGATTTAAATGCGAAATATGAAGTTATAACCTTTGCTATTGGAGACACTAAAGCTGGCTCAAAAATGGGTAAACTTCAAGTTAAAAATATGGAAACAGAAGGTGTTTTAAACTGTATTTTATGGGAAGAAACGCTAAATAGACTTGATTCAAAACTTTTTAGATCAGGAAATATTATTAGAATAAATGCAGGAACATACAATGAAAAATATAATAATTGTTTGGTTTCGGATATTTCATTAGTTAAAGAAGCAAGGCTTGGGCTTTCAGAAGAACAAAGAGATGATTTATTTAATAAAATAGTTGCTTTTACAGAAGAAATAAAAAATAAAGATTTAGCAGAATTTGTTTCATCTTTATTATTTGAATATGAAAAAGAATTAAAAATAACACCTGCTGCAAAAATGATGCACCATAACTACATTGGAGGTTTATTAGAACATACTTATGAATGTCTAGATTTTGCAAAAATAATTTTGACAAAATGTAATGATAAAATAGATTCTGATATTGTTTATGCCGCTTGTATTATGCATGATTTCGGTAAAATCTTTGAATATAATGTTGATTTAGGAACAGGGCTCATTGAATACAATGAAGATTTTAGAAAAGATTGGAGAACTCACTCTCAATGGGGATTTTCAATATGTATGAATAATGGTTTTAAAGATGTTGCAAAGATGATTGCAGCACACCATGGCAGGTCAGAATGGGGTGCATTGATTGATTTAGATGAAAAAGATGCTGAACCATTTATGTATATAATTCATCATATTGATGATTTATCTGCAAAATTTGGTAAAATTTCAATATCAGATTTAGATTAAGGATTTTAATATGAAAAAATTTTTTTCAATAATATTATCAATAGCGTTTTTATTTGTATTGAGCGTAGATAGTGCTTTTTCTGCGATAAATAAACAAATAAATGCAAATATAAAGACAAAAAGGGTTCCTGCTGGTACGGTTATTAATTTAAGATTGGCAGATCCTGTTAATTCATCAAAAATGGAATTAGGACAAGGATTTGACCTTGTTGTTACAGATAATGTTAAAGTGGAAGAGTCAGTTGTTATTCCTCAGGGAACTTTGGTAAGAGGTAGTGTTGAAGAAATTCAAAAACCAGCAATGTTCTACAAAGGCGGTCTTGTTCGTTTGTATTTTGACCATATTGTAAGCCCTACAGGAAAACAAGTTCCTTTTGTTGCTGGTATTTTTAATAATCCTAATGTTACATATGATGGTGCATTGAGTTCAAAAACAAGTTATAAAACAGCGATTACAAATACGGCAAAAACAGCAAAAAATATTGTTGTAGAGCCAACAACTTGGGCGTGGGAAAAAGGCGAAGAAATGTTTAATGGTTCACCCAAATATATTTTAGCGCCTGTAACAGCAGTTGTTGCTGTTCCTGTTGCTGGCATATATTTTGTTGGTGATGCAATAGCAGATATATTTAAAAAAGGTAAAGACATAAGTATAAATCAAGGTGAAACTTTGCAGGTTCAACTTATAAAACCTGTTGATATGCCGGTATATTAAAATGTATCTAAAGCGATTGTTTATAAATATTTTTTATATGTTTTGCAATATTCTTCCTGTTCTTTTCATGTCAAAAGAAAAGAGGATTGCCAAACATTTAATAAGAAATGCGTTAAAACTTTCGACAGCGGAATCTTGTACTGGTGGGTTAATAAGTTCAAGGTTAACTGATATGTCTGGTTCTAGTGTATATATTTTTCAAAATTTTGTAACCTATGCAAATAAAGCAAAGGTGGATTTGCTTGGAGTTAATGAAAATACAATAAATAAATATGGGGTTGTATCTAAAGAAGTTGCAGCAGAAATGGCGCAAGGACTTTTAAAAAGATATGATTGTACGCTTGCTCTTGCAACAACTGGTATCGCTGGTCCATTGGGTGCTACGGAAGATAAGCCAGTTGGACTAATTTGTATTGCGATTGCGGATAGAAATATTACTAAAACATATAGTTATAAGGCTAATCCGTTGCTTTTTAGGCGAATTATGAAATATGCTTTTTCTAATAAAGTGTTTGATTACTTAATTGATTTTTTACAAGAAAATTATTGAAAAAACATGATATTTGTTAAATAATTATTTTAATAAAAAAGGAATATATCAATGAATAAAATTAGTGAAATGACAATAAATGAATTTAAAGAAGCATTAAATGAAATCTTTAAATCTGAAGAAGAAGAAAATAAAGAGAAAAAACATTTTTTTGAGACTTTAGTTGAGTTTTTATCATTTAAACCATTTAAGGCATTTATGTCTGAACCGGTTACAAAAGAGGTTTTTATAAGACGAGGGAAGAAAATAAAAAACGTTGTTTGGGACATAATAGAAACAGTTATTTTTGTGGTAGTAGCAATTATATTAATAAGATTTTTTATTGCTGAAATAAGATGGATACCGTCAGCATCAATGCATCCTACCTTGATAGAGGGTGATGTAGTATTTGTTGATAGGTTTTCAAGATTTAAGACAACACCGCAAAGAGGGGATATAATGATATTTTATCCCCCCAATGAAGTTTTGGAAACAACACCGTGGAAGGTTTTTAGTAGATTGACAGGATTTTTTTGTAAAGATATTGCTTATATTAAACGTGTAATTGGTGTGCCTGGTGATAAACTTGAAATAAAACGAGATGAGTATGGTATTTACCGTGTATTTATTGATGATAATCCGTTATATGAAACATATATAAAAAATCCGCTTGATTATACGCCTTGCACACAAGAAATGTTCTGTGGGCCTT
>JAFQOI010000039.1 GCA_017403285.1 bacterium | reverse complement strand
TTTATATATTGCCTTATTTTCCCTTAAAAATTCTAAGTAAGGTAGTAAGTATTCGGGTGTGACAAGATATAAATCTTCCAATTTTGAATTTTTTATAGTTTGTTTATCTAAAACTTTATTATTAAATTTTTTATGAATTTTTTTACCAATATATTCAATAGTTTCAGAAAGTAAATCATCCATCGTTTCATAATGCAAATAGAAAGTAGAACGATTTACACCTGCTTTTTCACAAATTTCTTTAATTGTTATGAAAGAGTATTCTTTTTTTTCGAGCAACAAAATTAAAGCTTCGTTCATTAAACAAGCAGTATTATAGTATTTGCTTTCTGATTTATTAAATTTGTTGCTTTCCATTTATCTATTTCTCCTCTGCAATTTCTTTTGCTAAACGAATAATGTCTGAACCATATTTTTGTTTGCCTTTTTCAATCATTCTTTTGTAGATTGGATAATTTACACCACAACCAGCAATACCAATTAAACCAACAATAATGCCAATAACCATCGACAAAGTCGTTCCCCCACCAATTACCCCCATACATAAACTCATTCCCGTTCCTAGTATAAGGGCGAATATTATTCCAAAAGTATAGGTAAATACTTCAGCTGGTTTTTTTGCCTTTTGGTCTAATTTTTTTAAAGCTACAACCTTTGAAGTTTTTTTAGGTGCATACTGATTAGCGATTTGTTCTGCATAAATTTTGTCTGTGTTCATTTTTCTAAATCTCCTTTTATTTTTTATGATTTTATTATATCGCACAATTCTTTAAAACCACGCGACATCAAAAAACCAAAATGTTGATTTAAGAAAATTTACAATAAATTTAATATATCGTCTTATTTAAAATATAACATATTAATTTTCACGATATATTATTATACTAGTTATAATTTGCAGTGACAAATTATTCGAACTATTTATTTAAACATTTTATATGTTTTGAGAATCGTAAGTTTTTTAAAAAGACAGCCCTTGCTTAAACTTGCTGTAAAACATAAAAAGCAAATGACAGCAAATATTTTTTAATATGCCCAAAATCTTTTATTTGTCTATGATATTAAAACATAGGGCTCACACACTTGATATACAGGGCTCGGTCTTGGTAAGACTTGGTTGACACTCCGAACAGCACTCAAAAACTTAATATTTTAGCACCAAAATCGGCTTATGCTGTTATGGCTCAGTAGGTAGAGCACCACCTTGGTAAGACTTGGTTGACGCTTAAAAACCGGCTGAGAAATCGACAAAAAACAACTAAAAAATAGCACATGCTGTTATGGCTCAGTAGGTAGAGCACCACCTTGGTAAGACTTGGTTGGCACTCAAAAACAAACCAAAAAATTAGCAAAAACAACTCAATATTTGGCACATGCTGTTATGGCTCAGTAGGTAGAGCACCACCTTGGTAAGGTGGAGGTCCCGGGTTCGAATCCCGGTAACAGCTCCATAGAAAACCCTTATTTTATAAGGGTTTTTTCAATGTTCAATTCCTGGGATAGATTCGAACTACTTGGCAATTTTGACAACAATTGACAACTGTTTTACTTAAAATTCACTCTCAAATCAAACTCAAAATTTCAACTCAAAAAATTATTCATCCAAACTCATCAAAAACCACCTAAAATCACCCTGTTTGTTGTCAAATTTGTAGTATAATTTTTAGTATCAAAAAAACAAAACGGCAAGTCACGCCGTTTTATTTTTTCATTAAATTGATTTTCCCATATCCCATTGTCTATATATTTCATTTCTTTTATTAAAGGCATCCTTTCCACCTTCCATAATTTGAATAATATCTCGCTGATAAAGATAATTATCTATATTAGTTTCAACTATTTCTATTTTATTTTCTGTTAGTTTGCAAGTTATTCCTCTTTCACAATCTCCCAGAACCGGTATATTTGGATTATGTGTTGCAAATATAAATTGTCTTTCTCTTTTTAGTTCGTATATTTTTGATATAAGTCCATCATAAATAGTTTGATTATCTAAATCATCTTCTGGTTGATCTATTATTAAAATAGAATTATCTGCAGACATCAATAATAATAGTAATGCTGTCGATCTTTGCCCTATAGACAATTTATTAAAAGGTTTGTTATAATATGATATTTGTATTAAGTCCTCACAATCCACACTTAAAAATTCATATTCACATTGTAGGAGTTTATCTCTTAGATATTTGAATTCATCGACCGATATGTCTTCTATCGGAGATTCAATATTATTAGTTAAATGATTATACAAATCTATCGAATCTGTAAAATATCCCAATATGTGTCGAATTCTATCTTCTTTCATTGTTCTTCCATCAACCTTGGATTTTATGAATTGAACTAATTTATCTTTATTGCCCTTATAATCAACTGTTACACAAACCTTTTCTGGCTCTTTATTTAATTCCTGTGCCTTACTTAGTCTAAGTTTAAATAAATCTTCATTTAATTGAGAAATAGATGATAAACAATCTTCTTTTTCTTTAGCGAGTTCCACCAAACGATTTTCATAGATTATAAAAGAGTTTAGTTTAGATTTGCAATTTTCCAATTCTTCTTTTTTCTTATAATAATCAGAAATTGATATATTCGGTATTTGCAGTTCTGCTTCTATTTTTTGAATTTTAACATCATTTTCAGTTTTAATATTTTTTATATTATCTATATGTTTTTGTAAACTTTGTTCAGTTGTCTCATTTAAGTTTTCCAACTCATCAATAAGTTTATTCATGTTTGAAATATAAATACAATACTCATTAAAGGCTTTCTCAATTATATCTGTTTTGGTCTTTGGTTGAGGATTGTCCGGAGATGTAAACGCTCTACAATTTTGAATAAAATCAGATATCGAAATTATATGACTTTTAATATTTTCAATTATTGAATTTGCAGCGACTTGATCTGATAAAGAATCATCTAGTTCCTTACATATACTAGGGATACCATATTCATCATATTTTTTAACTAATTCTTGTAATGTTGCATGCTTTTGAGTTATTGAATCCTTTTTCTTCAAATTTGTAAGTGTTTCATCAATAGTTGATAGTATTTGTTTTAATTCTTTTTTCTTTGCTTCTATATTTAATTTTATTTGTTCCACTTCAAAACTAATATAGTTGTCCAAAAATAATCCTTGCAAATCTTTATTTTGCGTTGTTTTTTGCAAGTCTTTCTGTCCATAATATATGACAGGGCAAACATTTAAAATAGATAAATCTTTTAATTCATTTCCTTCATTATCAAATATTTGCGGTGCGCAATTATAATGCTTAACCACACTATAGCGAATATTGTCACAACTTATTAAATTTAATTTTACATATCCACTAACACCCAAATGCGCTTCAACTAAATCTTTTTTATATTGTATATCCTCTTTAGGATCAATATCTAAACAATATCTAATCAATTCAAGAATAGATGATTTCCCCGAACCACGAATACCTATTAGAACATTCAAATCTTTATTAAAAGTTATTATTTGATTGCCTAAAGAAGATGATGATTTTATCTCCAAACTATCAATTGTTGGACATTTGTTAGCTCCATCATTTTTCATTCTCACTTCATAATGAGACAATGCAAAATATAGTGAACCATATGATAATTCTCCTAAAAGTATATTTATCTTGTTCTGGCCAACTTCTTCCAAATTTGATGGGTCTGATGACGTAGTATATGCTGGTATTAACATATTTTTTGAAACTTTTACACCTTGGGATCTTTTTATATTAACTTGTTGTTCATATGCTACTTTGTCAGATGCGGAAATTTTATCAAACGCTAAAATCTTTTTCCTTATTATATTTTCATCTATCCATTTAGAATAAATTGCCGGTTTTGAAGTTTTAAACAATCCTTTATCAGAAGACACATGAGACATAACAATAAAATAGTCATTTGGAAAATCTTTATCTAGTATTTCAATTATTTCATCCAAATTTTTGCAAGACCTTGAATAAAATCCATCTTCGCATACTGCACCATGATATATTACTGATAAACTATGGTTTAATGTATCTATACCATTTCCAGATAATACAACTCTATCAGGATTAACAATTACTTGAATATGCAATCCTTGTTTTCCATCCGTCGTCTCGATTTCCACACCTGGCAACACAAGTATTTTCTCTTTGCTCGCCATATCTTTTAAAATTAAATATTCACTATAATTAAATAGGTTATGATTTGTAATAGCACAAATATTTATATTATTTTCAACTAACTTATCTATATATTTTGTTGCAAAATTCATTATATTGGATCTATCATCATCATATTTAAATTTACTTGGTTTATCAGATATTGTATGACAGTGCAAATCAATATTTACAAACTCTAATCCATGTTCAAACATTTTCTCCTCCGAATAACATTATAATTATACTATATTTTTAAAAAATTTCCATACTTTTGACAAAAAATTACATCTCAAAATCTTTTTCTTTTCTGCGTTTTCTTCGTTCTTCTCGTTGGCGTTTAAGTTCTTCGTATTGTTTGTCTAGTTCATCATCGGTCATTTCTTCATATGTTGTTGGTTTTGGTTCTGCTGTTTGGGTGTTAAAGGTGTTATTGTCTATGTGGTAGGCGGGAACATCTTTTTTGATGTGTTCTTCGCCATCAT
This sequence comes from bacterium, assembly GCA_017403285.1. Lineage (GTDB taxonomy): Bacteria > Cyanobacteriota > Vampirovibrionia > Gastranaerophilales > Gastranaerophilaceae > Avigastranaerophilus. The sequence goes on along the minus strand of JAFQOI010000039.1, from coordinate 13,391 downwards.
ATAGTGTTGTGTCGTTAAAAAGACTATCCAACAGTTCTGCACCTTCGTAGTCGAGTTCTTGGTCGATTACTGAGTTATAGTGCAATTGGGTAGTCTTTGCATCTTTATGTCCTAGCAAGTGCTGAACATCTTTAATATTTCTTTTATTCTCAATTTGCATATTTGAAAATGTTTGTCTCAACATATGGCAATGAAGCCCAAATTCTTGTCTAAAACCATGTTTCTTGGCAAACCTATCAAATACTCGACGAGTTGCGTCATAACTGCGTATTGATCCATCATCGTTGCAAAACACAAGGTTTGTGGACTTTGTTAAGGTTTTACCTTTAACTTGTTCTTTGCACCATTGTATTTTTCGCCATTGGAGTAAGGCATCTATAACTAGTTGTGGCATTTTTATTGCTCGTTTACTGCAAGTTGTTTTAGTGCTTGAAATAATATTCTTTCTGCAAACAATGTTAAGGTCGTTATCAAACTCAACATCTTCAGTTAAACCTTGCTCAACAAACAAAGCACCTTTTTCAAAATCGATGTTTTCCCATTTCAAAGCAAGAGCTTCACCAATACGAAGCGAAGCCAACATCATAACAAGCGAAAGTGGTTTAATAATATCTGGACCATCATCAAGTGCACGAATAAATCTTGCTCTTTCGGCAACAGGTATCGCTTTGTAGTTTTCATTATTTTTGTGTTGACCTTTGCTATCCATATATGTCTTTTTATATCTATTACTCACTTTGCATTTTAGGGTAGGATTATCATAAGCAAGTCCTTGCTCAATTAAGTGTTCATAAAATTGATTTAACAAAAACTTTATTCTCTTTGGAGTGTTAGACCTACCTTTGTGGTCTTGCAAAGATTTGGTCAAAATCGCTTGAACAATGTTTGTGTTAACTTCATTAATTTTCATATTTCCAATTGCTGGCAGAATGTGATTTTTGAATGTTCTGATATTGCTTTCAAATGTACGAGATGACACCATTGGCTTCTTAAATATTCTCAACCAATTTTTCATTGTTTCACCAACCAAAGCTGTTGTTGAAGATACTTGTGGTCCAGTTACAAGTCTATGTTTTAATACGCTCATTTTCTCTAAAACTTCTGCTTGTGAATGCCCGTAAACTGACTTTCTATTTATCTTGCCATCAGGTTTATATCCAAGAGTTACAACTCCACACCAACGACCATCTTTTCTTTGAACAATGCTTCCTTCGCCATTTGCTCGTCTAGAATTCTTTCTTTTCTTAGCCATTAGTTTTTCCTCCTATTGTCTTGAAAGTAAGCCCATCTTGCAAATGCCATTACACTAATAACTTTGCGCTTGCCGACATTGGTGGTTGGAAAATCATATCTATTCATAAGTGTTCTTACATTGCCTTTGCCAAGACCTGTAATTTTCATTAAATCCTCACAGTCTAAATAATCTTTATTATATCTATCTGCAAGTCTTTTAGCTTCTGCAGAAATCAACATCTCTGCTTGTAAATCTTCTTGTTTTAACATTAAAATTAATACTCCTTCATAATCAGTTTCTCCTTTCTATAAATTCTAAAATTTACTTGCATCGAGCAATGTAAAAGTGGCTTAATTTAGCCAAAATGGAAGTAGGTTTCCTACTTGCCGAAACTCGGGGAGTGTATGCAAATTTGCAAACATGGGGTTTTAAAAAGCGTATACGCGAAAAACCCTTTATTTTAGGGCATTTATAGCACTAAAACATGGTCAAATGCATACAATCCTTATCCTGCTTACTATAAAACAATCCAATATCATCGACTTTTATGGATTTTCCATAGCAATCAAGATTTTTATAAATTAACTTTACATTCTCTTACACCTCCTTTTTTATTATTACATATCCGCATGTTCACCATCTGAACACGCGAGAAATATTTTACACATTGTAACATTAGCGCTTGACCATCGTCTGGTCAAGCACTCTAAATTTATTAAACATTTTACAACACCCGTTGTAACCACGTTGTTCCCAACGGGAAATATTTTTTTATAAATATAACCCGAGTGATATATCACCATCTGATACATCGGTTGTTTTTTCTGAATTGATTCTATCACTACCGCTCTGACACCGTCTGTCCTACCACTAAAACTTTTTATTTAATTTTAGTAATATTATTACATAACCGCTTCACCACCATTTTGTAGAGCGGTGTAACTTTTTTACATATTTTACAACTCTCGCTGTAACACCATCTGTTACAGCGGAATAAATTCTTTTCAGCATTGTAACACACCCGCAGTATCACCATCTGATACCACGAAACAAATTTATTTTATATTATCATGCGCGATACGATACCGTTTGTCGTATCGGAAAATTTAATTTATTATAATACAAGTGCTGTACCAGCGTTTGGTGCAACACTAATTTTTTACATTATACAACTACCGCTGTGACACCGTCTGTCACATCGGAAAATATTTTTATTATAAATTTATCGTATGGACACCATCTGTCCACGCGGAAAAAGTTTTTATAAGTATATCACCGCCGAATTGACCCATCTGCCAACTCGATAAAAATTAAGGTATCTTTTCTTTATTATTAATTTCTTTTCTGGTTAACAAATAAAGATGAATTAAATTCATCTCTTAAAAATAAGAAAAAGAACTATCGATATTGGTAGCTCCTTCTCTATAATATTATTAAATTTTTTTCTTGTTAACCATTGCCATTATAGCACAACATCTCAAAATCTCAAATAGCGAAAATATTCGTATTTTGTTATATTTTGTCTTTGTTTGCCGAAAATAAAACACCCAATCAATTAAGATTGAGTGTTAAAAATTAGTTCATATAATCAAGAATAAAATTATTTAATCTCGCTTTTCTTTCTTGCCAATCCGGCATATATTGTTGCATTAAGTTTTTAAATTCATTATTATGTTTTTCTACCTTTAAATGAATTAATTCATGCAAAACTACATACTCAATACATTCTATCGGTTTTTTAGCCAACTGTAGGTTAAACCATAATTTGGCTTTGTTTTTTGTACACGAACCCCATTTTGTCTTCATATCTTTTATTTGCCAACTTGCAGGTGTTAAATTTGTTTTTGTTTGCCAAATTTCTAAAAGTTTTCTTAATTCTTTCCTTAATTCTGTTCTATACCAATTAGCAACAAAATTTATTTTTTGTTCGTTTGTTACATCTTTTTTTAGACTTAAGATAATTCTATCGTTTGAAATTTCTAATTTATTTTTGTTTGCTTGAATTGTGTTCAATAAATATCTCTTGCCAAAAAAGTAAAAACTTTCACCAGAGACATATTCTCTTTTACTTTCCCTTTCATGTTTTTCAAAAGTTGCAATCTGTGCTTTTATCCAACTTAAACGAGAACTTGCAAAAGCAATTATCGCATCATCAGAAACTTCTAAAGGTGCAGATATTTTAACTATTCCATTAGGTGGCATTACTGACAGATGTAAGTTTTTGATTTTCTTTTTTGTTACTTGAATTTCTATGTTGTTAAGGATTATTAAATTCATATTAATACTCCTCTTGAATAGAAATCAACTTAAATATTTCGTTTGTTTTTGATTCATCCAAAGTAATTGCGTAAATTGCTCTTTTTATTCTTCTTTCTTTAACTAAATCACCTCTAAAACCTTCTTGTTTAGAGGTTAATACCGCATTGTGTATACTAAGAGCAAATTCTTCATTTTCACCAAAATTATCATAAATTGCACGTAACGCAGAGCTTGATTTTATTGATTGTGGATAAGATCCATTATCTTCTGGCTTTACGACACTGTTTGCCAATTTTACATACTGTTCAAGAAGTTCTTTATATTCAATTACTCCTTTTTTACGTTCTTCAATCAATTCCATAAGTAGAGTTGACATCTTTGAATAATATTTAGGATTCATTACTTGTTTTTCAATGATTTTCTTTCTAATATTATTTTCTATGGTTTCCGCAACACTTTCTTTAATGGTTTTTGAATTGTTGTTTTTTAAGTGTTCACCCTGAGCTAAAACAAAATCAAGTAAAGATAAATTTTCAAAAACACCAATTCTTGCACTGGCTCCAGCACTAATATAGTTATCAATTAAGAAACGCATGCCTGGCTCATAAGCTTTAAGATCTATATAATCTCCACTTGCTTTATAAATTTCTTCTTTAAGATCGATATAAAAGTTAACTCGTTTTTCAAAATTTATTTGTTCAGAATGAGCATATCCCGCATTGGTCATATCTGGCTTTATTTCAACATATGCTCGAACTAAAGAAGACACTAATCTATACAATCTTTCTCTATTGGCAACAAATATTTCTTCATTTATTGTCCCTTTTGAATAGTCGCCACAAAAGAAATGTTGATATTCAACTGTTGATTTTGGGGATTTTACTCCTTGGCATAAATCATCTAATTTTTCTAAAGCTTCCTCAAATGATTTTTTTGCTTCTTCAACTCTGTTTTTTATCAATCCCTTAACATCATCTTCATCAAAAGATTCAAAGGCTCCACTTGTATAATCATTAACCGCATCTTTAATCTTTCCAAACAGTTGTTTATAATCAACTATATATCCATATTCTTTACTTTCATCATCAAGACGATTTACACGACATATTGCTTGGAACAATCCATGATCTCTCATAGACTTATCAATATATAAATAAGTAGCAGGTGGGGCATCAAATCCTGTTAAAAGTTTATCAACAACAATAAGCAATTTCATTTGATTTGGTTCATTGATAAACATTTCTTTTACTTGTTTCTCAAATGTTTCAACATCTTTTCCATTTAACATTTTTTGATAAATTTCATATTGCTCAAAAGTTTCAGTTTCTTCATCTCCACCAACAACTTCAGTTCTAATACTTCCAACACTTGGATTAAACGATGTAACTATAGCACATTTCTTAAATCCTAAATTTTGAAAAATTTCGTAATATTTACAAGCTGAATAGATGCTTCCAGCTACCAGCATTGCATTTCCGCTTCCATCTTTTAGTCTTGGTTTTGTTTCAAAATCTTCAATAATGTCAACAGCAATTCTTTCTAATCTACTTCTTGAACTAAATACATTTGATAATGTTCCCCAACGAGATTTTAAAGTGGCTTTTGCAGAATCTGTTAACCCCGCAGTTTTACTTTCAAACCAAGCATCAATTTTGTCTTGCGACAATATTTCTTGTGGAATATCTCTTGGATCATATCTCAAATCTAGTACTACACCATCAGAAACAGCTTCATCAAATTTATATGTGTGAATATAACTACCAAATACTTCAATGGATTTAGATTTATCTTTTTTAAGCAATGGAGTTCCTGTAAAACCAATAAAAATGCTATTTGGTAAGATTTGTTTCATTGCTTCATGAAGTTTTCCAGATTGTGTTCTATGACATTCGTCAACAAATACAAATATTCTGCCTTTAGGACTGAAATTTGATGGCATATATGCCTTTAATTCTTTTAGGAAATTATCATATGTTTGTTCATAATCAACATCATCTTGATTTTTGTTTTTCTTTCCAAATTTATGTATTAATGAGCAAACAATTCTATGTTGTTTTTCATTTAATTTTTCTAATAAATCTCGACAACTTTTTGTTCTCTTTATGTTTTTTTCTTCAACCCCAAGAAATACTTTTTCTATTTGATCATCAAGTTCTTCTCGGTCTGTAATAATTAGCACTCTACCATCGGAATAATTTTCTAAAATCCATTTAGTTAACCATACCATGGTTAAAGATTTACCACTTCCTTGAGTGTGCCAGATAATTCCACCTTTGTTCTGTTGAATTCTTAGTTCAGACTCTTTAACTCCAAAATATTGATTATGTCTACAAGTCTTTTTTCTGCCTTTATCAAAAATAATAAAATCATGACAAATTTCAAGTAATCTATTAGGATAGAACATGCTGTAAAGTTGTCTATCCATTTTGATTCCAAGTTTATTGCTTTCTTCTCTTATTTTTTTAGAAAGTAAATCTGTTGATTTGTTATCAGGATCTTCATAATTTTTCCATTCAAGATAATATTTTTCTGGAGTTTCAATTACTCCATACTTAGATCCTTCTGTATCATTTCCTGCAACACATAATTGAATAGTAGAGAAGAATTGTCTTATTAAAAAATCTTTTTGGTTAGCAAGATTTTGTCTTATACCATTTGCCATTGATACAGTTGATCTCTTTAATTCTAAAACTGCAAGGGCAATACCGTTTACATAAACTACAACATCAGGTCTTTTTGTGTGTTCACCAACAACAGTAACTTCTTCGGCTACATAAAAATCGTTATTGTTAACTATATTTTTATCCCAGTCAATAAAGAAAACATTTATAGGATTATTTTCTTCATCTTTAACATTCAAACCATATCTCAAAATATGATAAACGTTTTTGTTTGAATGATATAAATCTTCTTGTGTACTTGAAGTATGTTTTACAAATTCTTCAATAGATTTCTTTATAACATATTCAGAATATCCTTGTTTTTTCAAAAAGGCATATACAAGTTTAGGAACAACATTAGAATTTTCTTGGTCCATAAGATTTCCTAAATATTTGTATCCTAATTTTTCAACAAAAAGTTTAATAACTCTATCTTGAGTTTTCCTTTCAACTTGACCTACTTGTTGCATTTTATTCTCCTTATATCTTCTTTTAGAGCATTCATATCAATATTGTTTGTAAAAGTTAGTTTATCTGTTGTAATACTTTTCCAAACGTTTTTAACAAACTTTTCAGCAATACTTAGTAAATTTTCTTTATCATCAAAAAATAATGGCAAATCCTTTTGCACATTTTTCTTATTAATTAAATACTCAAAGTCATAATGTGCATTAAATCTGTTTCTACGCTTTTTTAATCTTTCAATTTCATTATTATACAATTCTATATTTTTGTTTAAGTGTTCTATTTGTTCATAAAATTTTTTATTACTATTTAAAAATACATAATTCTTATTTGTAAAATGTTGAACAAATTTAATAAGCGAAAATGAATCTCTTTGTTTGTCGTATAGTTTTGACGTTGTCATAACACTTTGATACAAAGATGAAGCCAAAAAATATTTTATCCAAGTCTCTATATCGCCATTAAACTCATCATTAATAAAAATCACTAAATCTTTATATATTTTAAAATAAGTTTGAGCATGTTTTATGTCTTGATAATAATTTACTATCATATTTTTTAAGTCATCAATATTTGAAAACTCCATGTTATGCTCCTAAAACCAATTGAGAGAAGCGAATTGCTTCTTCAATATTCTCATCATTAAATACTTCTCTTGATAACTTAGGAACCCAAGTTTTATCGTTTGAAATATAAGCTTTAACAGTCTTTAAGTTGATAGGGGAACCTTGTTCTTTTAATTCTAGTATTGTTTTATCTACCGTTGTATAAAGTTCCAATTCATCAACTTTTTTATACTTAAGATATTGATTGAAAATAGGAATAAATTCCTCATATCCATATTTTGAACAATATGCTTTAGCTTTTTCTATTTCAGGACCCGGTGCAAACGAAGAACCTTTTGCAGATTTGTTTTCAACAACATATTTATTCTTTATTGCAATAGTCTCGAATCCTCCGTATCTAGCTTTGTTATCATAAGGGCCTGCTGCATAATGCTTAAATTGATCAACAGAACACTCATTAAATCTTTTAAACAAATACATCATTTTTTGACATTTCTTTCTTCCTAGTGGATAACCAGGATCATAACAACTTGCAACAATATTAGCAAACACAACTGCGTCATCAAAATGTTGATTGTGTTTTTTCTCTGGTAATGTTTGAACATTATCACTTTCTTTCACAAGTCTTATTTTACCTGTTAAAAGTTGTTCCATCATTCCTTGTTTTATTTGTTTATACTTTTCTAAATCTTGTTCTAAGAAATTAATTTCTTCATCCATATCAGAAATTATAGTTGAAATTGCTTTTTGTTCTTCATACTCAGGCATAGGAATTAATAATTTTAAGAAATATTCTTTTGATAAATTATATCGTGTTGAACCTTGTGCAATTTCTACTATTTTTTTTCTTCCATCTTTTGATCTAAAATAATCAGCTAAATATAAAGGATATACCGTATTTAAATTATGTAGTCTAAATCCAAAACAAAAGCTATTAACAGCAACATTTTCATTTGTTTCATCCATAAAAGCAGAACATAAAGCAACTTCTTCTGGGGTTTCTGAAGATGTGTTAAAAAACAAATCACCGTACTTTATAAAGTTTTGAGCTTCATTTATATTTACTTTTTCAAATAATTTATTGTTTAATTTTCTGTTCTTTAAAACATTTAAAAATGTAACATATTTGGAATTTCCCCAACCAAAATCATTTTTGGTTTTACCTGTAAGTCCATTGTATATTTTACCTAATGAACCTAGTTCCATTAGTTTCCACTCTTTAGCAAATCCTGGAAGGCGTTTTTTACCTGTCAAAAGTTCTTGCATTACACCTTGTTTAATTAATTTTTTCTTTTTAATTAAAATTTCTAGATTTTCTATATAATTATCAACATCTGTCAATGTTTCTTCTATTTTTTTAATTTCTATTTCTTTTGATGGAATTGCAATTAAAAACGAATTAAAATCCTTAGTGGTGATTTGATTTATTGTTGCACCAATATTTTTAGATATTTGTTTTTGCATTGACGAACTTTGAAAGTATTGATTGATATATTTGGCATTTTTACCTCTAAAAACAGACATAAATGCACCCCAAGTTGCATAAATATCTTTATCAATAATGCAGGATTTACCTATTAAATTTCGGCTTCCATTTCTAACACAAATTAAAATATCATCTTTTCTGATTAATTTTTCATTAGGTTGCTTAATATTGACAAAAACATTGTCTTGTAAACTTAACTTATTTTTCTTTATATTGGAAGATCTTAACACAAGTAATCCATTATCTACGATATTATGTGGTGCATATGTCAATCCCGAAAGAATCTCTCCATTTGTTAACAATTTCTCGCATTTCCATTCATTAGGAATATATCCTATTTCTGAATTTTTTAACATAACTCAAATCCCATCCTTTTAAGATGATCTTTTACTTTTGCTTCGTAAGAATTAACATTGTTTTCTATTTCTGAAAGAGTGTTTTCATATCTTTCAACTAATTCCACAATTCGATTAGCAATGTTATGAGAAATAGTTGTGTAAAGATTATCTATACCATCATAAGCAACCTTTAACCATTTTTTATTTATAAGGATATCCTTAATTTCTTCAATAGTCAAAGTAGGGTATTTCTTTTTTAAATCTTCTTCTAATCCAGCATTTAAAGTTTTTAAATCTTTGTTTAATTGTTTAATAACATCATTGATGTCGATGTATTGTTTCAAAAGATTATAGTCATCATCAATTTGATTAAGTTTTTTAAGGTCCTTAAATTTAGTTTCAACTAGTTTTGTTGTAACTTCATTTTTGTCGTTCATACACTCATTAAAAATAGAATCATCATCACTATTTTCTTCTATCAATGATTGTAATAATCCTTCTTGTTCTGCAATGGCATTATTTGCAGTTTCTATTGCTAAAACTGCATCACTAAAATAAACACTAGCAAGAAGCTCTCTGCTAATAATTTTACCATGCCAGCCAGTTACTTTAGGTTCTTTTTTAGGTTTCTTTTCTTCGCCTTCTTTTGCCTTTTTAGGTTTTGCAAATTCTAATTCTGTTTCTTTTGCTTCATTCCAACCATTATCCGAACAAATCAAAGAAGTGTCATCAAGCATTACTTCTTGCCAATACTCAAGTAAAACTTCATAAACATCATATTTATCAATAAGTTTAACCATTTCAAATTCTGAAATTAACTTATTTGACAGTTCAATTATTAGTTCTTTTGATTTGATATTTTTATTCATTGCCCTAAATTTCTCATCAGCAAAAGATTTCCAATCTGAAAATGCTTTGTCAACCTTTTGAGAATAAGAAGCAAATTGTTCATCGTTATAGATTGTTTTTCTTACATCGTCTTTATCGATATTTAATTTATAAAAACCATCTCTTAATTTTGAAAACAACTTTTCTTTTAGGTTAGAGAATTGTTCCCAATATTTATTAAGAGAATCAACATCTTCCATAGGAATTCCACCATGTAAATGAGCTTCAATACTTTGTAAATCTTCAACTTCAGATGTATCAATATATCTTGGGATATTTAAGTTGTACTCGTTTTTAACTTTAATTTCTTCATTTTCAACAAATCTAGAAAATTTAGGGAGATTTAATTGTCCTTCATAAGCATCTACAATCTTCTTAATGTCTTGTTCTCTTAATTTGTTTTTTGGACCATCTTTAACAAATCCTTTGCTTGCATCTATCATAAAAATGCCCTTTCTTTCATTAGCATCTTTTTTGTCAAATACTATAATACAAGCAGGAATTCCAGTTCCAAAGAATAAATTTGCTGGCAAACCAATTATTGCTTTAATTAAACCTCTATCAATAATTTCTTTTCTGATTTCTGCTTCTGCATTTCCTCTAAATAAAACACCATGCGGAAGGATAATGGCACCTGTACCTGTTTGTTTCAAAGATTTTATACAATGTAAAAGCCAAGCATAGTCACCACATTTTTCTGGTGGGGTACTATAACCTTGATATATGCCATATTTTTCAGTATCAACACCATTCTTCCAATTCTTAAGAGAAAAAGGTGGATTTGCAACAATATAATTAAATTGTTTAAGTTTATTATCAATATTATTTCCTTTGCTATCTTGCTCTTTAAAGAAAGGCGCGGCCATTGTATTATCTTTATGAATTGTTGCTGTAGAAAGATTATGCAACACCATATTCATCTTTGCCATACCAGCTGTTGCACCATCTTTTTCTTGTCCATATATAGTAACCTTATTATCACATTCACTTGCAGCTTTGATAAGTAGCGATCCACTGCCACATGCACAGTCATATAAAGTATCAGAACTTTTAGCATTTTTGATACCAATTATTTTTGCTAAAATTCTAGATACTTCTGCAGGGGTATAGAATTGACCTTTGCTTTTACCAGAGTCTTTAGCAAAGTTCTTCATAAGGTATTCATAAGCATCGCCAATGATATCGTCACCATCGGTTCTATTGTCTTTAAAATTTAAATCTGGATTATCAAAAATATCGATAAGATTAGATAATCTGTCTCTTTTTTCTTCACCCTTGCCCATTTTTTCTTCATCGTTAAATTTTGCATTATCAATAACATTTCTTAAATTGTTAGATTCTGCTAGTTTAGCAATAATTTTATCCATTTCTTCGCCAAGATGAGCATCCCTTTTCAAAGCTACCATATCATCGAAACTTGCACCTTCTGGAATCTCTATATCCGCAAAAGGTTGTCCTTTAAATTTGTCACTAACATATTTAACAAACAATAATGTTAAAACATAATCTTTATATTGAGAAGCATCCATTCCGCCTCTTAACTCATCACAACTCGCCCATAACTTGCTATATAATTCACTTTTCTTAACAGCCATATATTCCTCCTAACTTATCCTATAAAAATACTCCAATTAAAATAGTTGCAACTAATGAAGCGATTGCAATTCCTAACATTACTGTATTGTATATCTTGCTTTTCTTTAGTTCTTTTGTACTATCTTCTAATTCTTTATTTTTTAATTCATATAATTCATTTATTTTCTTTTTCTCTTCTTTTACTTCTTCTAATTGCTGTTTTAAAATATTAATCTGTCCTTGCAGCAATTCAACTTGTTTATTTGAATTGTTTATTAATAACTGTTTTTCTCTTTGTTCTTGTTCTTTCTTTTTTAAAAGTTCAGTTCCAGCAGATGCTGAATTTATAGAACGCATTTCATCTGGTGTTAAATACATATTATTAAACCTCTAATTTAATATCAGCGAACTTAACTCCGTTTTGTGTTTTCCACTTATCCTTTCCATTTGACGCTCTTCCAAGAACTACAGATGATGCCGCAGATGGAGCTTTAAATTCGTAATCTTTTGTAAATTCTCCATCTACAATTACTTGATCTTCTATAAGTCGTTCTCTTAACTTATAATAAGCAGAACCTTTAAACGAGTTAGCTGTTTTAGATGAAATTTTAGATCCTTTCAGTACCGTAAATCCTTCGTTAGACAAGAAGCCTATTGCAGAAGAATCTGTTCCTTTGCAATAAAAATATATTGTTTCTGCAGTTGCTTTTGGAACCTCATTAAGAGTTTTTAAACCAAGTGCACCCAATAAAGTTTTTATATTGTCTATAAATTCTTCTGCTTTCGCTATTTGAGAATCTTTTAATGCAGTATTCTTGTATGTGCTTTTAGTTAAAAGTTTGGATTTATCATTACTACTGATAATATCTGCCAACTTGTTTTCTATATATCTAATTTCCGCCTTATCTAATCTGTCATCTGTAAAAACAACTGCCTGATTCCAATAAAAAGATTCTTTACCTGATTGATAGTCTCTAATATGTTGTTTTAATCTGTCTGAAACATTTTCAGCTTCACCTACGTAAATTTTTTCAGATCCATCATCTTCTACACAATATAAAAGATATACACCAACATTACAAATTCCACCACGGTCATAATCTTTAACATTAATGCGTGGAATTTTGACTGATCTTCCACTCCAATTACTTAACTCAGCTGTAACAATACCATCTGAAGTTCCATTTACAAAGAATAATTCAATTATTTTTCCGTAATTCTTTTGTTCCATAATTTTTCCTCTATAACGAGTATAACATATTTTATAAAAAATTTCGCTATATTTAAAAAAGTTTTTTAAATTTTTATATAACAATTAATAATTATCTTTTTCTTTTGATTTGCGTAGGTATAGGCAAGTGCGGTGCCGGATTTGGGCTGGTAGTAGCCAATACTTCGTTTGGAATGTTTTCTCATTTCGGGTTGGTAGTTTTCGTCGTAGTAAAAAATACAGTAATCGCTGTCGTTTATCATTGCTTGGTTTCTTTCCACATAACTTGCTCGACCAGATGTGTATTTTGATTTATGTTCAATTTCTTCTTCCACTCCAAGTAGTGTAACTTTTTCTTTTCTGAAATGACTATAAATTTCTTCCCAATGCGATCGTTCGCTTTCTAGTGTGCATGTTTCGCTTCTGCAAGTGTAACATTTTCTTATAATGTTTGGATATTTCTCTTTTAGTTCTGTAACAACTAAATGACAAAGGTAGTCAAAATCACTTCGACTGCCAAACAAGAATATTAACACATTGTGGTTAACAATTAAATCTTCAATAACTTCCTTTACTTTTTGTTTAAGTTCTTCGGTTATCTCTATTTTTCGATGACCAAAGAATGAACATGTTTTATGTTTTTGCATAATAAAAAACTCCCAAAGTATTCACTTTGAATACTCACACTAGTCATTATAGCACAATTTTAT
>JAFQOI010000038.1 GCA_017403285.1 bacterium | reverse complement strand
TAAATTAATTGATGAGATTAAAACAGAATTCGAATTTAATGAATATATACAAAATTTAAATTCTGCGAAAATTATAAATTTTGAATATTTTGGCAAAATTTACAATTGTTTTACTAATCTCATAAGAAATAAAATATCATCTATGACAGCATTTTCTTTCTATTATTTTATGAATTATTTATTTGAAATGAGGGAACACAATTCAGAAATTAATCCAAGAATAATAGAAGAACAAATGATTGCACTAAAAAAAATTTGGAAAAACGAGTTTTATGAAAAAGTAACTAATTGCCTTCAAAAATATCCATTTGAATTTAAAATAAGCAATGATAAACTTGAAGAATATAATAACGAAGTAATAAATAATCCAAATATTTTTGTGCACAGTTGTATGGCAATTTCAAAAGAAAATATTTGCAAACAGATGGAATTTACATCAAAACACGTTTTATCACTTTTATTTCCCAATATAGACATTAATGAAAATTTCCCATTTATATGCAACAAAGATGATCTTTGCAAGAAACATGATATAGACACATTATTAAATGAAATTATCAACGAAATAAAAGAAAACAAAGGTTATCGTTTTCTAAATATCGTTGATAATAGTAAATATTTATACAGTTTACATAACGAATGGAAAAATCATACATTATTTCAAATTAGCTTTTTTTCAAATGAAGAAATTCTATATAAGAAAATAATGAATTTATCACAAATAAAACTTATTCCTTTTGACAAACTAACAATTGCTCATATATCACAACTATTTCCATTATTAGAAATAAAAATAAGAGAATTGGCCGAACTAGTAGGTGTTTTCACATTTAAAAACAGACCATTTATGCAATATAAAGATCCAAGCAGCATTCTTATCATTCTTTTAAAAGATGTATACAAAAACATAAAAGATTTTGAACCTGTTAATGATATTTTCTTCGTTTACAATGTTATGTACAACAGTAATTCTTTAAACATTAGAAATGAATTTATTCATGGAAGGAAATATATTGACGAATCAAAGTTAAACATTGCATTTAAACTAACACTAATGTCTATATACATAATTGAAAAAAGAATAGAGAAAATAAAAAAATATATTGAAAATAATAAAGAGAATAATTAATCATTTTTAAAATTATAAATCTAAATTCTTCTTTCTCTAAAATATAACTCTAGTCAGGATTCGAACCCGCGGTGAAGTGGATATTTTTATCCTTAAAAGAGACCAAATTCTTACAGAGACTACGATACAGCGGAGACTAATTTCGTCACTTTGTCTGCTGTCGTCTATTTTAAAATCCCGCAAAATCGCCAAAACCCAAGCCATGCTTGGGTTTACCGGAAAGTTCGGAGAAGGTGGGATTCGAACCCACGGTGCAGATTACTCCACACAACACCTTAGCAGGGTGCCGCCTTAAACCTACTCGGCCACTTCTCCATTTGGAGTTGTGAATTAATTTTATCATGAAACATTGTTTTTATTCAAGTGATAATTTAAAATAAAGATTGTTGAATGTCCAAATTCTTTAAATTAAAACAGTTGCAAGCGTACGGAGTCAACTTTCTACCTCTTGGGGTTCTTTGTATAAACCCTTTTTGGACTAGGTATGGTTCATAAACATCTTCTATTGTTTTTACATCTTCGCCTAACGCTGTTGCCAGTGTTTCAATTCCAACTGGTCCGCCATTGTATTTTTCGGCAATGATTTTTATAAGACATCTATCTGTATTATCTAGCCCAAATTTATCAATTTGAAGAATATCAAGTGCATTATTTGCCGTTTTTTCATCTATTAATCCATTTGATTTTACAATTGCATAATCTCTAACTCTTTTTACAAGTCTGTTCGCAATTCTTGGTGTTCCTCGAGAGCGCTTTGCGATTGCTGTTGCTCCTTTTTCATCAATTTGTATATCTAAAATTTTTGCTGTTCGTTTTATTACAAGAGCAAGTTCTTCTTCAGTATAAAATTCTAATCTATGTATAATTCCAAATCTATCTCTTAATGGGCTAGATAAAGAGCCGGCTTTTGTTGTTGCGCCAACAAGAGTGAATTTTGGAATGGGTATTCTTATTGATTTTAATGACTGTGATTTCCCAGTTGTCATGTCTAAATAAAAATCTTCCATTGCTGGGTATAAAATTTCTTCCGATATTTTATTTAGTCTATGAATTTCATCAATAAATAAGACATCTCCTGCTTTTAAGGACATTAAAATGCCGATAATGTCCCTTGGACGTTCAAGTGCAGGTGCAGAGGTGATTTTTATATTCGTGTCCATCTCTGTTGCGATAACAGAAGCAAGAGTTGTTTTTCCTAAACCCGGAGGACCATAAAATAATATATGGTCTAAAGGCAATTCTCTTTTCTTCGCCGCTTCGATAGATATTTTTAATGTTGATTTAAGTGCACTTTGCCCGATGTAGTCTTCAAAAAATTTAGGACGAATATTCGCTTCAAAAGACATATCATAATTTGTTTCTTCTGCAGTTGTATCTTCGTTCCTATTTTTCTCTGGTTTATTGTTTTCGTCGTCTGATATAATTGCCAATTTATTATTACCTCTGTTTTATATATAATATCATCAGTTAAAAAAAATGGAAAAATTTAACAATTTCAATTCTTTTAATTTATAATAATAACAAGTTAGCATGAGAGGTATTTAAGTTGGATATTCAAGAATTAATTACGAGACCATCGTCAGAACAAAGAAAAGCACTTTTGAACAAGGAAGTTTCCGACGTTGAATTAGTAAATGCGGTTTACGAACGTATAGATGCTGTTGAAGATAAAATTGGTGCATATAATTCTTTAACAAAAGAATTGGCATTGGAAACAGCAAAACTTGTTGATGAAAAAATAAAAAATGGTGAAGAACTTCCACCATTGGCGGGTATTCCTTTAGCGTTAAAAGATAACATAAATTACAAAGGGACTTATACAACTGCATCAAGTAAAATACTTGAAAACTTCGTATCTCCTTATGATGCAACTGCTTCTAAAAAATTAAAAGAAAATTTAATTCCAGTTATAGGGAAGGCAAATTGTGATGAATTTGCAATGGGTTCAAGTAACGAAAACTCTGCATTTAAAATCGTAAGAAATCCTTGGAATTTAAATAAAGTTCCTGGTGGTAGTTCTGGTGGTAGTGCAGCGGCTATTGCTGCTGGTGAGGCAACTATTTCTTTAGGCTCAGAAACAGGTGGTAGTGTTAGACTTCCTGCAAGCTTTTGCGGTCTTGTTGGTTTAAAGCCTACATACGGAAGAGTTTCTAGATATGGACTTATTGCTTTCGCTTCTTCACTTGATCAAATAGGACCTTTTGGTAGAAATGTGGAAGACGTTGCTTTACTTCTAAATGTAATTGCTGGTCATGATGAACACGATTCTACATCTCTTAATGTTCCTGTTCCTGACTATGTTCAGGGATTAAGAAATGACTTGAAGGGTGTTAAAGTTGGTTACATTAAAGAATTATGTTCAGACGGACTTCAATCTGAAGTTGCTGCATCAATTCAAAAAACACTTGAAATATACAAGAGTTTGGGTGCTGAAATTGTTGAAATTTCACTTCCTCTTATTAAATATTCTGTAGGTGTTTATTATATTATTGCTACTGCTGAAGC
The DNA here is from genome assembly GCA_017403285.1 of bacterium. Taxonomy (GTDB): domain Bacteria; phylum Cyanobacteriota; class Vampirovibrionia; order Gastranaerophilales; family Gastranaerophilaceae; genus Avigastranaerophilus. Next base: position 2,610 of record JAFQOI010000038.1, on the reverse strand, counting down.
AAGTTCCAACTTGGCTCGTTTTGATGGTGTGAAATATGGATACAGAACAAAAAATCCTGAAAATTTATATGATATGTACATAAAAACGAGAGCAGAAGGTTTTGGTGATGAAGTAAAAAGAAGAATTATGCTTGGAACATATGCTCTAAGTTCTGGTTATTATGATGCATATTACAAAAAAGCACAACAAGTTAGAAGACTTGTTAAGAATGATTTTGATAATGCATTTAGCAAAGTTGATGTACTTGTATCACCTACTTGCCCTTATACAGCGTTTGATATTGGTTCTAAAGTTCAAGACCCGTTAAGTATGTATTTGACCGATATCGCAACAATTACAGCAAACTTGGCAGGTATCCCAGCGCTTAATGTCCCTGTTGGATTGGATTCTAATGGTATGCCAATAGGCGTTCAGCTTCTTGCAAATTCATTAAATGAAACAAAATTGTTAAATCTTGCCTTTATGTTGGAAGACGTAGTACAATTTAAATATGATACTCCGTCAAAAATGTTGGTGAAATGAAGAAGAAAATATCAAAATTATTGTTTTTAATTCTTTTGGCTTCTACAATGGGCGCTATTCCTGTTGTGGCTGAGAAGGTAGAATTTGTTGAGCAAGTTGTTGACCCTCAAGAAATTCAGTTTGTTGAACAAACAGCAACTTATGATGATTCAGAATTTTATGAACCACCTGTAGATGAGGAAGAAGAAGCGCAAAAGAAAGCTTATGAAGCATATCAAAAAGGTGTTGGTTTCTTAAAAATGAAATCATACGATAGTGCAATGGAAATGTTTAAAGAGTCATTGGTTTACAATCCTAAATTGTCTGATTCATATTACAATATTGCAGTTATTTGTATTGCTAAAAAAGATTACGATGAAGCGTACAATAATTATGTAAAAGCAATTGCTCTTAATCCAAGGGATTATGATTCAATTTTACAAGCGGCAAAAATTTCATATAATCGCGGAAACTATGCTTTAGCGCTTAAATACTTAAAGTATATTCCTGATGATTATGAAAGATATTTTCTTGCAAAACAAGTTATGCAAGATGCACAAGAGCAATTTAACCTTCAAACAGGTACTATTGAACGTGCTAAAATTTCTACTGCAAATGAAGCAAAACGTGTTATTATTGATAAATTTAACTCTCCAGCAGGCATGGTTGTTGATTCAAAAGGCAATATGTATGTTGCAAGTTATTCTGATAATGCGATTATTAAAGTTGATAAAAATAAAACAAAATCAAATTTGTTGAAAGATTATTTATTGGAAGGTCCTGTTGGGCTTGCAATTGACAAATATGATAATATCTATGTTGCAAATTTTGATGCGGATAACATCCTTAAAATTACTAAAGGTGGTCTTGTAAGTATTTTTATGGATAGAGTTGCAAAACCTTATTTCCTTTACATTAAAAATGACGTTCTTTATGTTTCTGAACAAGGAAATGATGTCGTTTTGACATATGATTTATCGACTATAAAATAGATTCACCTTCTTCTACTGGTGGTTTTTCTTGCTTTATGTATTGGTTGTAACTACCACCAACTTCATAGAATCCGTCTGAATTGTCTCTTATGTATTGATTGAAACGTTTAATAGTTTCAATGTTTAGATTTTTTCTTGCGCTGTACGCAGGGACTACGCTCTGGAAGGCAGTAATCATTCCTTTTGATTTTTCTCTTGCTCTTTTCATGTATTCAACAGTTTTTGGATATTGGTCAAATGTTATATTTTCAATTCTGTCAAAATCAAAACAAAGGTCAAATGGTGCTGCATAGGCAATTATCGGCTTGTATTCCTCAGAATCTAAACAATAAATCAAGTCATCAAAAAGATTTTCTGCGGATGATACTAGTTTTCCGCTTGCATCGGTGTGTGTAGAGTATTTTTCAAAAATTCTTTTAATTGTTGAGTTTAATTCTTCGTCTGTAAGAAGAGTAGAGTCTCTACCTGCATCTAATAGTTCGCTTCCGTTATCAAAAATAATTTCACCTAAAGTGTACATAAAATTGTGTGTATTCTTCATAATTTCTTCGGGTGATTGCTTTTTACTTTGCATTGCAGTTATAGCGGTATTTTGTGCGTACTCTCTAGCACGCCAGTATAGATTTGATACACAATAATCTTTTGTAAATGATATTTTATTTTGTTCCATAAACTCTGTAAGATTGTATCCAAATTCTGGATATAATTCATTTACCGATTTAAGGAAGTTTAGAATCATCAATTTTCTTTTCTTCGTAGTATTTTCCATAAAAGAAATTAAATTTTCAGAAAATGGATTGATACCATAAGCTATAAAACTACTGTTTTCGTATTGAAGAGGAGAGTTAGGTGCTTCATGTGCAAATGAAATTTTTACAGCAGGAATAAATTTTAAGTGTTTATATTTTTCTGGATTTTCACCAATTAATCTAACAACATGTCTTAGACTTTCCATTGTGTCTCTGTCCGCGAGAGCAAAAACAAAGTCTTTTCCCGTTTTTTCATAAAGTTCATCTGCAAATTTTACCATTTTTTCCATTATGTCAAAAAGGTTTTCCTTGCCACCTTTTGTATGATTGCTTTCGTAGTCTAAATCAATGAAATAGGTGCCAGCAT
>JAFQOI010000037.1 GCA_017403285.1 bacterium | reverse complement strand
TCGTAACATTAATTTTATTAATATCAAGTTTGTTTATAAAAAACTATTTAATAAAAAATATTATTACTAATATTACCTCAATATTAATAGTATTTTATTGGACAACATTATGTTCTTTGGCTTTTATACCATTCTCATATTTCGAGTATTATTGCGGAGCGCAACAAATAAGGATTTTCTACATGATTGAAAGCATATTATTGCTAATTGCAGGAATATTATGGATTCAGCATACAAAGAAAAATCAAAACTTACTCAATACTCAGAACAAAAAAACAATTACATTTAAAGTTATAACGACATACTTATATTGTGTGACAATAGATATAATTTGTAGTGTCTATGTTTTTATAAAATGGTTAATAGTTGATTCATATGAAACGCAAATAGAAATGTCAGACTTCTTTTGGAGTCTATATCATCAATCAACATTAATTTTATTACTACTTTTTGGCTTTTTCGCAATAAAAACAATAAAAATAAAAAAAGAAGGAATATAGACAGACATCAAAGGTACTAGAGAAGTTATTTTTGCAATGTGTCCGGATTTGTCGCATAATAGTGATACGCTAAAAAAGATAGAAAACAAAGAATTTATATAAAACTTTCAAAATTTATTTCAGTATCAAGACATTAAGATTTGAATTATAACATATTGTTTAAACAAGTCTTTAAGAAATAATGTTTTAAAGGAGCCTAATCGTGAAAAACAATATAAAAATAAACTTTGAAAAAAATTTTATCTTTGATGAAATAAGAGTTTATTATGATAAAAATCCTATTTTTAAATTTGGCGCATACTATGGTGAAGTTGATAAAACTGGCAAAATACTTTTAGCAATAAAATGTGATGATTTGCGTAGTATTGACACTGAGAAATTCGCAATTTGCATAAATGACAAATGGGGAATAATTAACAGAGATAAAGAATGGATTATCGAACCCGAATATGATGACTTAGACGAAGCCGAAGACGGTTTTTATATTGCAAATAAAAATGGAAAATTTGGAATTATTAACATCAACAATGATGTAATAACAGACTTTACCTATGATAGTTTTGAAAGAATATTTTGGGGTGACAGTTATTATTATGCGGCTGGGAAAAATGGAAAAATTGGTATTATTAACTTAAATGGTCGCGTAATAACACCATTTATTTTTAAAGAAATAGACATTTATGGTGATGATTTTGGCAAGGCAAGACTTAATGGTAAATATGGTTTAATAAATGAAGAAGGGAAACCTCTTGAAATTGATATTGCAAGCCTAGAAGAAGAATTACTAACGTATCAATATAATTAGAGTACAATGAAGAAATTTTACGAAGAATCTGAGATTATACTTTATTTTACGGACTATGATATAAAACAATCGAACATTGAAAACAAACATTAAAAATGGGGTTGATATATCTCAACCCCTTTAAAATGAAAAAACTCCTCAGGTGGGACTCGAACCTACAACCCTTCGGTTAACAGCCGAATGCTCTGCCATTGAGCTACTGAGGAATATTACATTAATTATATTAACATCAAAATTTATATTGTAAATACCTATATTTGGCATTTATAATATAAAAAAAGGGAAAAATCATGCTATTAGGTGTAAATATTGATCACGTTGCAACTTTAAGAAATGCGAGAGGAGAAGAAGAACCATCTGTATATGATGCAGCAAAAATATGTGTTAAAGTTGGCGCAAATGGAATAACTACTCACTTGAGAGAAGATAGAAGACATATAAAAGATGCTGACGTATATGCGCTAAAAAAAGACTTAAAATGCCGTTTAAATTTAGAAATGGCTGCGACTGATGAAATGCAAAAAATCGCATTGGATTTACTCCCTCATGCTTGTTGTATCGTCCCTGAAAAAAGACAAGAAGTTACAACAGAAGGTGGGCTTGATGTTTTTTCACAACAAAAACGTATGATAGAATTTGTAAAACCACTTGTTAATGCAGGCATTGAGGTTAGTTTATTCATTGATGCTGAAGAAAAACAAGTAGAAGCATCATACAAAACAGGTGCTCAGTTCATAGAACTACATACAGGTTCTTATTCTCAGGCATTTGGAACAGATAAAGAAGAAATAGAGTTTCAAAAATTAAAAAATGCCACCATTTTTGCACAAAAGTTGGGGCTAAATGTAAACGCTGGACACGGATTAAATTATATAAACGTACACAGAATGCATGAAATTCCTAATCTACACGAATTAAATATTGGTCACAGTATAATTTCAAGAGCAATTTTTACTGGATTAGAGTGTGCTGTAAAAGACATGATGAATTTAGTTTACAAAAATTAATAAATAAGTAAATTTCGTCAAAAAAAACACTTTATGTGTTTTAATATTGTAGCAAAATAGGTAAAGGTGAATATATGACATCAATATTTGACAATATGCCGCCAGTAATGGAAAACAATAGAACAGTAGGCGTTGGAACCCCTGTTTCGACACCAATTGGCACTCCAGTACAAGCAGCAATTCCCGCTGTAAAAACCTCTGGAAATCAAACAGATACAGTTGAAATATCTGCTGAAAAGCCTAAGAAACAAGGTCCTATTAAAAGACTAAAAGGTTTCATCGCAAACATTAAGAAATTCTTTGCGTCAGCAGGAGAATACGTAAAAGGTGGAACAAAAGGGATTGTACATGGTGCTGTAATCGGCTCAATTGTATACACTGGTTCAAATGTAATTAAGCACTTTGCGAAAGAAGGTTCTAGACTTTCTAAATTACATAGTAAACCACTAGCAATTCTATCTGGTATTGGTGTTCTTGCAGGAAATCTATGGACAGCATCTTTAAATGCAACAGAAAAGAGTTCAGAAATAGACCATAGATGGACTGGTCACAAAAAATAACTTCATCAAATACTAATTCAATAAATACAATAAGAACAGGCTCAAAACAAGCCTGTTTTTATTTTAAAAGGAATGTGCTATATTCAATAAAGGATAATAACAAATAGACTTTAGGAATATTTTTTGATTTTTACAGAAAAAGATAAATTTAAATATAAATTAATGTCACTTGACGAATTAGTTATAAATTTAGATCGTCTTACACGTTTTAAACTCCCTGAAGAAAGTTATTTCAGAGTATTTTCTTCCATACTATATAAAAATCTTATAACACCAAAACTTTCAAAAAATGAAATAGAAAAACTACCAGCAAATACCATCGGAAGTTGCGTTCAAACAATTTGGAATGAATCAGTAAGAAAAATATTAAAAAAAGAAGAAAACAATTTAGAGATAAATAAAGTAATAAAATTATTACTAAATTTTCAATTCAAAAATACTGATGATGAAACAAAAAGATTAATAAATACAAAACTTTCCATATCACCTATCCTTAACACAATAGATTATGAAAAGAGTCCAATCAATCTAAAATTTTTAATAAAAGCAAATAAAACATTTTCCAAAAAAAATCCAGCAACAATAAAAAAAATTGAAGAACTTAGAGAGAAGAATTTGTTAAAATTCCCAATAACAAAATTATTAATTGTTGAAGGCATAACGGAAGAAATTTTGCTTCCTGTTTTTGCTGCAAAACTACACAGTAATTTTGAACAGAAAGGAATTTATATTTTAGGTGCAGGTGGAAAAAGTAAAAGTCCTGATTTATATCTCAAATTAAAAGAAAAACTAAAAATCCCAGTATTAATATTATTTGATAACGATGCACAAGAAATTTATGAATTATTGAAACAAAATCTACTAAAAAAAGATAAAACTATTATAATCAAAAAAGGAGAGTTTGAAGACATTATATCCTTGAACTTATTAAAACGTTCAATAAACAAGGAATATATCAATTACGACAAAATATTAAAAAAGGATTTGCAAATTTATAATAGAATGTGTCAAAACATTGAATATTATTATAGAACAAGAAAACTTGGAGAATTTAAAAAAGCGAAATTAGCAAAATTATTAGCAGAAAATGTTAAATATAATACAGATATAACTGAAGAAATAAAAACAATAATAAAAGAAATCGTTGTTTAAAGGAGATATTATGAAAAAGAAAATTTTATATTTATTACTTATTTTATACGCAATATCAATTCAATTAAGTGCAAGTGCATATCAACCAAAGAGTACAGATTATGAAATAGACTCAAATACAAATACAACAAATGAAAAAACGACAAAAATTAACGTCATAAATCAAACAGAAAATATTAAAACTATATCAAAACTTGGAGAATATCTAAAAATAGAAGTAAATGGGAAATATGGGTTGATTGATAAAGATGGAAACACTATACTTGCTCCTGTATTTCAAAAAATCAGCATAATTGATTTTGATGGAGAAAAATGTTTTGCAGCAAAAGCAGATGGTAAATACAGAGTTTATTACAACACAGGGAAACTAATTCCTGAAGAAAAATTATACTCTGTTGTCCAAAATACAAGCATTCTTGAGCAAGAAGAAATAACACCTCAATACACTGCGATTATAGAAAGAAAAGAAGTTGTTTATACGCCAATAAAAATTCCTTTTAAATCATTCATAACAGACAACCTAAAAAAATCTGGATTTATCTATGAAATAAAAGAAATACCAATTATCAAAGTAAAAAACACAGGGGAACAACAATCTATTGAAAAGCTGACAAATTTTGACCTTAACGAGGCACTAAGCAATTCAAAGAATATATTTACTTTAGATAACAAACAATTCTATATATTAAATGAAAACGATAAAATTGGAATTTCAACAGCAAGTAAAGAAACAATAGTCCCAGCAAAGTATGATTCTTTTGCAGTAAAAACCCCACATAAATTATTTAAAACACCAGTCTTCCTTATGAATGATAACGGAATAAAATCTATTTATGATTTAAAAGGCAATTTACTTGCAGAACAAGTTTATAACAAGATTAATGTTTACAGAAATGGAAATTTATACACGTTCCAAGTTGAAGAAGGAAAAGGTATTTTAAGAGAGAATAAAAATATACTCGGCTATATGACAAAAGATGGTGATGAATACAAATATACATCAGAAAAATTTACACTATTTAAGCCACATATTATAAACAATTTAATTATAACAATATTAGAAAATTAAAAAAAAGACCACATAAAGTGGTCTTTTTTATTTATTAAAATGTCTTTTTCCAGTAGAAAAATCATCAACTATATCGCCATTTCCATACAATTTATATTTGTAAATTGTAAGTCCTTCAAGTCCAACAGGTCCTCTTGCATGCGTTTTATTAGTAGATATCCCAACTTCTGCACCGAAGCCATATCTAAACCCATCCGCAAATCTTGTAGATGCATTCATATAAACACCTGCGGAATCAACATAAGTCATAAATTTTTCAGCATTTTCCTGATTTTCAGTTATGATACAATCAGTATGTCCAGAACCAAATGTATTTATATGTTCAATAGCGTCATCAACTGAATTAACGACTTTTATTGATACTAATTTTTCACCATATTCAGTTTTCCAATCTTCAGCCTGTGCTTCTTGAACATTACTGCTAATTGAATAAAGGAATTTATCTACTTTAACGATTACATCATTTTGAGATAATTTATCTAAAAGTAATTGATATGTATCATCTATAATATTTTTATTAATTAAGATTGTCTCAACACTATTACAAGCCGATGGATATTGACATTTTGAATCAACACAAATATTCAAAACTTTTTGAATATCAGCATATTCATCAATATAAATATGACAAATCCCATCAGCATGTCCAAGTACAGGAATTTTAGTATTCGACTTGATATATTTTACTAAGGCATTCGAACCTCTTGGAATTATTAAATTAATATAATTATCCAAATCTAGCATTGCTTTAACATCTTCTCTTGAGAAGATAAGATTTATCATATCAACTGGAAAATTTTCCACACTAGATAATGCTTCACGAATAATTGAAAAAATAATTTTATTTGTTTCAATTGCTTCAGTGCCACCCTTTAAAATAACAGCGTTTGAAGACTTAATTGCCAATGTAGAAATCTGAGAAATAACATCTGGTCTAGCTTCAAAAATAACGCCAATAACCCCAATTGGACAAGAAACTTTCTTCAATGTCATACCTTCTGCAATGTCTTTAGCCCAAAGAATTTTATTTACTGGATCTTCAAGATTTACAGTATCCTTAACACCTTGAATCATATCTCTCAATTTGTTTTCATCAAGTTTAAGACGATTAAAAGCTGATTGAGACAAACTACCTGCATCTAACATTTCTTTTGCATTTTCCAAATCAAGTTTATTAGCATTAAGAATTTTATCTTTATTTTTTTCAAGTAAATCAGCGACGGACAAAAGTGCTTTATTTTTCACATAAGAAGATAGTTTTAACGCCTTTATAGAGGCATTTTTTGCTCTCTTCGCTATATCATAAACACTAGTCATTATTTCTCCTATAATATGGCTATATTATCTTTTGTTATTACAGCATCATAATTTTTATGACCTAAAATTTGATAAATATTATCAGAATGTTCGCCCATAATCTTTTTGCAATCATCAGAATTATAATTTGCAATTCCACGAGCAATTTCATTATTGTTTTCATCCAATATAGAAACTACATCTCCATGGGAGAAAAAACCTTTTATTTGAGTTATACCAATTGCAAGTAAACTTTTATTTTCATCGACAACTGCTTTTTTTGCGCCAATATTCACAATAATTTGACCAGTAATATTTGTCGCATAAGCAATCCAACGTCTTTTTTGCGAAAATACTTCTGAAGGGAAGAATGTTGTACCAAGTTGTTCGAATGAAAATAATCGCCTTATAATTTGAGGTTCTTTACCATTTGCAATTTTTACATATCCACCTGAATGAGTAACAACTTTTGCTGCCTCAAGTTTGGTTTTCATACCACCACGACCACCTTTAGAAGCAGAACGAGCAAACTTCTCTATTTCAGACGTTACAGATTTAACTTCTGATATCAATTCGGCATCAGGATTTTCCTTTGGATTATCAGTATATAAACCATTAATATCAGACAAGATAACTAATAAATCAGCGTCTAATTTACTTGCAACAAGTGCTGATAATTTATCATTATCAGAGAAACTAACTCCATATAGAGGATTGCCTGACTCAGAAAGTTCCGCTGTCGAAACAGTATCATTCTGATTAATAACAGGAATTACTTTTAAATCTAAGAGCGTATTTAAAACATTGTTTAGGCTTAAATACTTTATTCTATTTGAAAAATCATCTTCAGTTAAAAGAATTTGAGCAGTGTTAATTGAGTATTTATTGAAACCATCTTCATATATAGACATCAACTGACATTGTCCAACAGCGGCACATGCCTGCTTAACAGAAAGCCCATCTGATGAATTAACATTCAAACTTTTAGCACCAAGTCCAACGGCACCAGATGTAACTATAATTATCTCTTTGCCTTGCTTATGAAGTTTTGAAATATCTTCAATGAAAGAATAAATACGAGATAATGAAATTTCACCCTCGTCATTTCTGAGGACGTTTGTACCAAACTTAAAAACTATTCTTTTTGCATCATTAATATTCATAACGGGTTAATTATATCACAGATTAGCTAGATAGTCTGTAATAAATTGTCTTGCAACTCGAGGTGTTCTTATTGACTTAAGTGCCGCAAACATTTCTGCTTCTTTATACAATTTATCATTTACTTCTACACAACAATCTTGTGCAATTTGTTTAACTATATCCAAATATTCTGTTTTAGTAAGAGAAGTAAAAGTAAGCATAATACCAAACCTATCAGACAATGATACAAGTTCATCAATGGTATCATTTAGGTGCAACTCACTACCTTCCCTCGAAGAAAAACTTTCTTTTACAAGATGCATCCTATTTGTAGTAGCATATATAACAGCATTTTGTGGTCTATCAGACAAGGAACCTTCCAATACCGCTTTTATTGAAGAAAAATTTTTATCATCTTCTTCAAAAGAAATGTCATCGGCAAAAATAATAAATTTCAAAGGCAAATCTCTAATTAAATCATACAATTCTGATAAATAAATAAAACTTTCTTTTGAAATTTGTATGATTTTTAGATTATATTCACAGAATTCATTCACTAATGCTTTTACGGTCGAAGATTTACCACATCCCCTATCACCATATAAAAGTATATTATTGGCACTTTTACCATCTAAAAATGCCTTTGTATTTTTCTTTATTACATCTTGTTGATATTGATAATTTTTTAAATCATCAAAAGTCATTGCACTATAATGTTTTACAGGAATAATTTCTTTATCTTGATTAAATTTAAAAGCACAATTGCAAGAAAAAACGCCATAACCACATTTTTTGTACGAATTTATAATATCAAAGATATCGAATTTTATTTTTTCTGTCATAAAGTATTTAGGCAAGTGAGCAATTACATCTTTATCTTCAGGAAATTTAGAGCATAAAATTTGAACAATTTTTTCATAATTATAAGATAACAATTCATCAAACAAAGAAAGTTCATATTGTGCAGTTTCAATTATTTGATTGTCTCTCTTCACGCAATCAGAACATCCTTTTGAAATTATATTTTCATCCGTATAAACAAGTTGTTTAAAATGAGAAAATAAATTCTGACTTACATTTAAAGAATATAAATTAGTTATAAACTCAGAATAAAGCATCAATGTTTCATCAATTAATTTTGCATCTTCAAGAGAAAACAAAAACTCGATAAATGAGGCAATAGTGTTATCCATTAATACTTTTTTAAAGATTGTTACAACAAAAAGATTTCGAAGTTTCATAATGCTTACCTACTAAATATTTTTGAGAGTTTATTAATGCATTTTGATATAAAACTCCTATTAAAATTAGCAAAATTATGTTTGAAATTACAATTAAGCATTCTGCAATACATTTTACATTTTTTAGTCATCAATCTGCATTTTTGAGATTTTTCGTTGAGCCAAATTTCTTCTGGTAAATTTTCTTTTATATTTCCAACTGGATCCATATTAAAGCAAAGTCTAACATTTCCGTACGGATCAATTGCAAAATTTGTAGAACCAACATCACAAGTTATTGTATTTAAAATATCATCTGGATTATTAAAGAAAATCTTCATAGCATCTAGTTGCTCATAAGAGTTATAAATAGAATGACCTGCTCTTTTCATTTCTATAAGCCTATCTACAACTTCTATTGCACGTCTAGACATATTTTTATATTTAACTCTTAATTCATCTGGCATTTTATAAGCACCGGTTTTGCAACCTGATTGACTATTATAACCATGAAATGATTCTTTATCATCAAGTAGTTGGAACATAATTCCATTAATTTTATTTCTAGTAACAAATTCAACAAGAGGTATAACTTCTTCTATATTTTCAGGGAACATTATGGTCGCAATATTAATACCTAATGAAGAATTCTTTTCTTTTTTTAATCTTTGCAATTCTTGTATTGCTTCAATTGCTTTATCATATGAACCTTGTCTACCTCTTGATTCATCATGTATTAATGGGTTATTTATAGCATTTAAAGATATATTCAACGATTCTATGCTTGAATTAACAATCTTTTCATACAATGACTGAATACTAAAGGAATTAGTCATAGATGCAACTTTTATCCCTAAAGAATGTGCATATTCAGAAAGTTCAAAAATATCCTGACGTAAAAAGGGTTCTCCACCAGAAAAACAAAACCAAAAACCTTCACCCAACCAATTTTTTAGTTTTAGCAAAACATCTTTCCACTCTTGTGTAGTAAGTTCTTTATCAATGACATCAGACGCCACAGTCTTCCACTTAGAACAAGTAACACATTGCATTTGGCATCTATCTGTTATATCAAAAGTTATTTGTTGTGGTTTTTCGCTAAACTGTTTCATAATTCTCTCTCTTCTATACAAAATGGTATCAATCAGCATTTTCACT
>JAFQOI010000036.1 GCA_017403285.1 bacterium | reverse complement strand
GAAAATAAAATAAAAGAACTTATAGAAAAAAATATAACTTCTGACATCAGAACATATTTTGATGCAATAAACATAATAAAAGAACTGAAAAATGAAATTGAAAACAAACAAATTGCAACAAAAGAACTTCAAAGAACTACGGAACAAAACTCTTTCATAATTGATAAATTTAATTCATTCTTGAAAGAAAATGAAATAAATATAACTTTATCATCAAATCTTAAAGAAAATTTTGAAGAACTTGCAAAATACATAGAAAACAACAATGAAATAAAAAAAGACCTCGATATGTCTATAATATTGGTTGAAAATCTTAAAATAAAAGAAGTTAAAACCGATACAATGCAAGTATTTGAAGATATAACTGTTACATCTGATTTAGAATGTATACTAGAAGAAAACAAAATGAAAAAGAAAGAACTTCAAGAACAAAAACACATAACCGAAGTTCAAAAAAGTAGATTAGAAGAGGTTGAAAGTCTTGTAAACCTAAAAAATGAACGTAATTTAAAAATAAATGAAATAAGAACAATTACAGAAGAAATTCTGACAGCACGAGCGATAGAAAATATCACAAACATTGCAAAAAGTAATTTTGATAAAACTCAGCCAGATTTAGTAAATGCCCAAAAATATTTGAGCATTCTTACTGATAATAAATATTCAAAAATAAACCTTGAAATGCAAGAAATATCAGATGAGAAACAAACTGTTATAAAAAAATGGGATGAATTATCAAGAGGCACAAAAGAGCAGTTATATCTTGCTTTAAGACTTGGATATGCATCAAATTATTCAATAAAAGATAATAAACGCCCCAATTTGCCACTAATTATTGATGATGCATTCGTCAATTTTGACCCTCAAAGAACTCAAAACGCATTAAAATGTTTGGTTGATTTTTCAAAAACAAATCAAATTCTTTTCTTTACTTGTCACACTCAAACAATAAAATCTCATTTAAAAGATATTGGTTTTAAAGGTAATGTCAATATTATAGAAATATAAGATTGTCCATTTGTAAGACAACTTCGTTTGAATTATACTTTATTTATGAATTTTTATGATGAAGAGATAAAAAAACTTGTCCAAAAAGATAATTTTAGGCAAATTCATAATATAGAAGAAAAATATGATAAATATCTTACTGTAAATGGACAGAAGATGATAAATTTTTCATCTAATGATTATCTTAATTTAAGCACTAATAGAACTCTCATTGATAATTTTTTAACAAAATACAAAAATACAAACGAATTTATTTTTTCCTCTGCATCATCAAGACTTTTAACCGGAACATCAAGAGTATATAAACAACTTGAAAATAACATAGCTAATTTATTTAAAAAAGAAGCTTGCCTACTTTTCAATACTGGATATCAGTGCAATCTAGGTGTTGTTTCATCACTAGTAAATAGAGATGATGTTGTATTCTCTGACAAACTCAATCATGCAAGCATCATTGATGGAATGAAACTTGGGACATCTGAATTTTACAGATACAAACATTTTGATTATGAAAATTTAGAAGAACTACTACAAAAACATAGAAAAAACTACAAAAAAGCAATCATAATATCAGAATCAGTTTTCAGTATGGATGGTGATATTGCAAATATAAAAAAACTTGTTGAATTAAAGAAAAAATATGATTGTTTATTAATGATAGATGAAGCCCATGCTTTTGGCATTTTTGGTAATAATCTTACCGGAATATGTGAAAAGGAAAATCTTCTTGATGACATAGATATAATAACAGCAACATTGGGCAAATCTTTTGCATCTATGGGTGCATTTTGCGTTTCTAGCAAAACAATAATAAACTATTTAGTTAACAAAACAAACTCTTTTATATTTTCAACAGCACTTCCACCATCAAATATTATATGGTCAAATTTTTTAATAGAAGAAAATTTCAATTTAGCAAAAGAAAAATCTCAAAAACTTCAAAACCTAATAAATAATGCCCATAAATATTTAAAAGATAATACTACAACGCAAATTATACCAGTAATAATCGGCGATAATTCAAAAACAATAAATATTGCAGAAGAACTACAAGCAAAAGGATTTTTTGTACTTCCGGTAAGACCACCAACAGTACCTATTAATACATCTAGGCTTAGACTTTCACTAACAGCAGACATAACTTTTGAAGAATTCAAAAGCATTATTGATACAGTAAATGAGGTGCTAAAATGAATTTTGAATGGCGCAACAAACAAAATAATGCCAACTTAATAGTATTTTTTAGCGGATGGGGAAGTGATAAAAACATCAATTTGAACCTCAAACACAATAATTTCGATATTTTAATAATATTTAATTATAAAACATTTGAGTCTATTAATTTTGATTTTTCAAACTACACAAAAAAATATTTAATTGCTTGGTCAATGGGCGTTTTTGTATGCAACTATTACTATGAAACATTCAAAGATTTTGATAAATTAATCGCAATAAATGGAACGCAAAGTCCAATTGATGACAATTACGGAATTTCGCAAAATATATATGATTTAACTATTAAAAATTTTAATGAATTATCTTGTTCAAAATTTATAAAAAAAATGTCACCTAACCTATCTATTGATAAATATTGCACAAGAACAATTGAAGATTTAAAAAATGAACTTATTTCTATTAAAAATTTAAAAATATCAAACTTTTTAACATTCAATAAATCCATTATTTCTCTGAAAGATAGGATTATTCCCGCAAAAAACCAAATAAATTGGTGGCAGAATAGATGTGAATTAATTGAACAACTAGAAAATACTCACCACTATATTTTTGACAACTATACAAATTGGAGTGATTTAATATGATAGATAAATCACTTGTAAAAAAAAGGTTTAAAAAAAGTCTAAAATCTTATGATGAAAATGCAACTATTCAGAAAGAGACTGCAAAAAAATTAATTTCTTTGCTACAAAATAATGAATATAATTCTATTTTTGAAATTGGATGCGCAACTGGTATTCTAACAAAAGAAATTCAAAAGTCATTAAATTTTAAATGCTTTGATGCAAATGACCTTGTAAAAGAAGCAAAACAATATATTGATGAAATAATTCCATATAATGATTTTTTATCTGGAGATATTGAGGAAATTTTTCTAAATAAAAAATATGATTTAATTATTTCAAATGCTTGTTTGCAATGGTGCAATGATATTGAAAGGACTACAGAAAAACTAGTAAATTCATTGACCGATAATGGTATCATTGCAATGACTATTTTTGGTGACAAAAATTTAGAAGAAATAACCAAAGAATTCGGGCTCGAAAACAAAAATTATTCAATAACAAAATTCAAAGAATTTATCCGTAAATACAATATTTTACACTATGAAGAAGAAATTATTACACAAGAATTTAACTCTCCTTTTGAAATATTAAAACATTTAAAACTAACAGGGGTTAATGCTGTAAAGGAAATGAAACTTACAAAATCAAAAATCGAAAGTTTTGAAGAAAATTACAGAAAATTACATACGAAAAAAGACAAAGTTATTTTAACTTATAATCCTGTATATATAATACTTTCACCTAATAAATAAAGAACGAATAACACCTTTAAAAAACTTTTTATCAAATGAAAGAAATATGCGCTTATAAATCAAATACATATTTGAACGATTAAATTTTTCCTGAAAATATTCTTTATTTTCTCGAAGAAAGGAAAACATCTCACTTCTTATTCGCTTATTATTTCTAATGTAATTTTTTTGTGTTTTTTCTTTATAATATTTTTTATTTCCATAAAGCGGATTTGCAAGAGAATAGTTAGAATTATGACGCCTGTATGCAAATAAAGACTTGTCAATAATTGCACTTGAACCAATCAAATGACAAAAGGAGAACAAAAACTTATCTGCGGTTATTTTCAATCCTTTTGCATTTTGAACATTCATAATCAAATCACAAACTGCTTTTCGCATCATACCAGAAGTCGCAGGTCCCCAATGCCAAGAAGCAAAACTAAATTTGTCGTTATCTAAAATACGAACATTTGCTCCAACATTATTCAAACCAGAGGCTTGTCTGTATTCTTGAAATTCTTCATATGTTTTATTTTCGATTTCAATGTTTTCTTTTTTTACACAAGAAGACTCTGCGGAAAGAAGACAGTGAATAATATTATTTTCATCAATTTCACATCCCTGACAAGATGTAAGTGCAACTGGAGTTTTAAGATGTGCTTCAATATGAATAGCACAATACTCAGGAAATAAAATATCATCACCATCTATTTGACAAACAAATTGACCTTGAGCAATTTCAATCCCTTTTATAAAAGAAGCTAATTGTCCAAGATTTTTTTCATTTTTTATAAATTTTATTTCAACATCTTTATTCTCATTTATAAAATTTTCAATTTTTTCAACAGTTGAATCTTTTGAAACATCATCTACGACAATAATTTCAAAATTTTTATATGTCTGATTCCTTATGCTTCTAAGACAATCACACACAAATTTTTCAAAATTGTGTGTGATTACTATAAACGAAACTTTTGGTAAATTTAAAAAATCTTCCATATTATACAATTGCTTTTTCAGTACGATATTTAACTTTTTCCTTGCCCAAAACTTCAAGAATAACACCCATATCTGCCCCACGAGTTCTTCCTGTTAAAGCAGCTCTTATTGTCCACATAGTAACTTTTGGTTTTATTCCAAATTGTTCTTTGAAGTATGTTCTAAACTCAGCCAATTGTTCATGAAGTTTTTCTTCGTTATCAAAATCATAACTATCAATTTGAGAGGCAAAATATTTAAGAATATTTTGCGCCTGCTCAGTATCAATATTTTCTTCTTTTACACCTTCATCATAAACAATGTCTTTACCAAAGAAATATTCAACATCCTTTTCTAAGTCAGAAAGAATAGTAATCGGTTCACGAGTAGCAGCAATAACTTTTTCCAATTTTTCTTCAGTAAGTTCAGTTAAATCATATTTAGATAAAAATGGTTTTGCTTTTTCAGTAAGTTCTTTAATATCCATTTTTTTAATATATTGACCATTCATCCAGTTCAATTTGTCATATTCAAAAATGGAATTTGAAGAAGAAACCTCATTAATTCTAAAATCTTGAGCAATTTCATCAAGAGTTTTAATTTCAACACCATCAGATGGAGCCCAACCAAGAAGAGCAACAAAGTTTATGAGAGCTTCTGTCAAATAACCTTTTTCAACGAACTCAGAAACCGCAGTCGCACCATGTCTTTTAGAAAGTTTACTTCTATCTGGTGCTAAAATCATACCCAAATGACCAAATTTAGGAACTTCAGCGCCCAATGCTTCATATATTAAAATTTGTTTGAATGTATTAGAAATATGGTCTTCCCCACGAATAATGTGAGATATTTTCATCAACATATCATCAACTACAACAGCAAAATTGTATGTAGGTGTTCCATTTGATTTCATAATAACAAAATCACCAATTAACCCTGTATCTTGATGTAAATCACCTTTAACAAGGTCATCAAAATGAACAATAGGTGATTCATGAAATGCTTTTTGTGCTTTTGAAACAGAAAATCTAATGGCAGGTTTTCTACCTTCAGCCCTCAATTTTGCTTTTTGTTCTTCTGTTAATTCTTCGCATTTTTTAGAATAAACATAAGCAAGTTTATTTTTTGTAGCTTCTTCTTTTTCTGCTTCCAACTCTTCAGGAGTGCAAAAACACTCATAAGCAAATCCTTTTTCAAGCAAGATTTGAGCATACTTAGGATAAATGTCAAATCTTTCAGACTGAGTATAAGGACCATATTCACCACCAACATCTGGACCTTCATCCCAGTTTAAACCTAAAGCTTTTAAACTGTCGAAAATGTTATCAATATATGCCTGACTTGTACGCTCTGCATCAGTATCTTCAATTCTTAAAACATATTTACCGCCAACTTTTTTAGCAAATAAATAATTAAAAAGTGCAGTTCTTGCAGTACCTATATGTAAATTTCCGCTTGGTGACGGAGCAATTCTAACCCTTATGTCGCTCATTATTCTCTCCAATTTCTTACTCGTTGATACTTAAATTTTATAACAAACAAATTAAATGTGAGTATTATTTAAATTATCAACATGCAAAACAATTTGTCCTGTTTGCAATGTTTTTTGAACATCAATAATTCTTTGGTTAGAACTTCCACACCAGCAAAGCTTTTCGTCCTTTAATGCTTTAACAAATCTACCATCTACCAAAACATCAATATATTTCAATTTGGGATTTTCCAAAAATTCTTCAAAAAGAAATCCCGTATAAACCCAAACTGTTTTTTCTGGATACAATTCTTTGCATTTTCTCATCAATCTAAAAGTTTCTTGACGATTAAAAGGATGCAAAGGATCCCCACCTGAAAATGTAATTCCAGAAATATGAGGCTTTGCTAGTGCTTCAAACAACTCATTTTCAGCATCTTCATCAAAAGGCAACCCGCCAGTAATATCCCAAGTAATAGGATTTTGGCAGTCCTCACATTGGTGGTTACAACCAGCAACCCAGAGGACTACCCTTAATCCGTCACCATTTAACATGTCATCTTTTGTTATATTGTGATAATTCATAACTACATACTTATTCTGTCTTTAATCTCTTCCATTTTTGCTTCATTAAGACGTGTATCACCTTTTACCCTAGAATATGAAAGATATCCGTTCATTCTATCTATTTTAGTAAGATTTTTACTTCCACATTTTGGACATACATCCATACTAAGTTCTTGATGACCACAATCATCACAATATGCTAAAGAAAGATTAACTCCTTCATAGAAGCCCATATCCATTGCACGGTTAATCAAAGTTTTAACTGCTTCCCTATTATAAGAGATAGGATATTTAACATATTGGATTTTACCGCCATTTAATAAATTCCAAAATCTATTTTCCAAATCCTGTTTTTGGATAGGACTTATATCTTCAGAAACGTGGCAGTGGAAACTATTAGAAATATATCCTCTGTCTGAAACATTTGGAACAATACCATATTTTTCACGGAATTGAGTAACCTGAAGTCCGCAAAGACTTTCAGCAGGTGTTCCATATAGAGCGTAAAGATTTCCATCAGCTTCTTTAAACTCAGCAACACGTTTATTAATATATTCCATAACTTCAATAGCAAATTGACCATCTTCAACCAATGATTTGCCATTGTGAATTTCTTGAAGTTCATTAAGCGCTGTAATACCAAATGACGCTGTAGCGGCTTTTAATAAAGGTTTAATCTTATCGTGAATATTTAGATGACCACCCAAGAAACCACCTTCACAGTAAGCAAGCGGATTTGTCGACGCTCTCATTTCACCAAGATATTCATAAGTTCTAATATGAATTTTTCTGATTAATTGCAAGTAGTAATCTAAAACTTCATAGAAATCTTTGCTTTCTTTCTTTGCCTTAGCATAAATCATAGGCAAGTGAAGACTTATCGCACCAATGTTAAATCTACCCACAAATATTGGGGTATCATTTTCATCAGCAGGATTCATTCCGCCTCTTTCGTACCAAGGAGATAAGAAAGCACGACATCCCATAGGTGAAATTACTTTCTTGTACTTTTTATACATACTTGCAACATATCCTTCGCCAGTTAATGACAACCAGTCTGGATACATAGAACGTTGTGAACAATCAATACCTGCTTCAAAAACATCTTCAAGTTCTTTACCAGCTCCGTGCAAATCTTTATCATACAAGAATACAATTTTAGGAAATAATACAGGCTTTTTACAATTTTTCTTGCCTTGACCACCTTGTCTGATTTTCAAAGCAGTAATTGAAGCCATTTTACCAAATTCACAAGTACTTAAACCTAAAGTAATTGTAATGAAAGGATAATCACCTCTAGATGAAGCAACGGTGTTAAACTTATATTCCCAACCTTGGAAACCTTGTTCAAAATCCGTTTGAACATCATTAAGCGCTTCTTTTCTAGCCTGTTCAAAAGATAAACCCATAGAAATATAACGAGCATATTGTTTTTCATATGTTTTTTCAGCATAAGGAGCAAGCAGTTTATCAACTTCTGCAACTGTAAAACCGCCATACTGTTGGCTTGCTGCTGCCATAACAATATCACCTATAACGTCAAAAGCAACCGCCAATGTTTTTGGTTCATTGTACCAAAGGTTGCCCATTTCAAAACCACCTTTTAATACTTCACCAACATTGAATAAACAACAGTTCATAGTATCACGTCTTGCAGACATATCGTGAATGTAAATGTATCCATCACGAATTGCTTGCAAATCTTCAACAGTTAAAAAGAATTTTTTGTATAATTCTTTATTTAATTGATTAAAAATTAAAGAGCGCTTAGTAGAAACAAGAGCCGAATCAGAGTTAGAGTTTTCTTTATCTCCGATATACATAATTTTTTGGCTTTCTTGATAAACTTTATCAAGCATTCTTACAAAATCTTGTTTGTAGTTACGATAATTTCTATAACTTTCACTAACACTGCGATTAACAGACTCTAGGGCTTGTTCGACAATGTTATGCATTTCGTGAATATAAACTTCATTTTTCGGATTTTGTGCTACTTTTTCTTCAACAATAGAACAAATTTTATCCAAGTCTTCTTGTGTGAACTCTATAAGAACACGAGCTGCTGATTTTTTAACAGCATTAACAACTTTGCTTATATCAAAGTTTTCAGTAGTTCCGTCTTTTTTTATAACGTAAAGGGGTTTTGTTTCTTGATTTGTCATAATAACCTCTCACTTTAATTAGTACACAATACAACATGCTGACATAAAGGAACTAATACCTTAGATAGCTTTGCCCGTTAGTCATAGTTTGCCATTGTAACTGTAAGTATTAACCAGTTTATATTATTCCTACAAAACCTATTCTGTAACGTCTCTAGCCAATTTCGGCCATATTCAATTTTCCCAAATCTCCAAATGTTGTTATAATATTTTACAATATTTTTCAAGACATGTAAACAAAAATATATACTCCAGATATGAGATTTTTGGTAATTTTGAGTACAAATCAATACGCAACTAGAATTCATATATTTAAAATATGCTTATAATCAACATTATAAGGGATAACTATTGCCAAGGGGCTAATTGCCAAATTTTGACATATATTCTAAAATTAGCGTATGAATTTATTAGGGTACATTTTTAAAAGAATTTGGCAAACGATACCACTTCTGTTTTTGGTATCTATTATAAGTTTCTTTCTTATCAGGCTTGCACCTGTTGACCCTTTGGCAGAACTCAAATTAAACCCATCTATTACACAAGAAACCTTAGACTATGAAGTCAAAAGGATGGGACTTGATAAACCAATAATTGTTCAATATGGTTTGTGGCTAAAAAGTTTTGTACAAGGCGATTTAGGTTATTGCACAACAGGCGAAAAAGTTGCCGATAAATTAATGGAAAGAATCCCAAATACCCTTTTATTAACTGGCTTTGTTATATTCTTTACTTGGGCTGTCGGAATACCACTAGGAATTGTCGCTGCCTTACATTGGCGAAAGCCTATAGATAGAATTTTAACCATACTATCGAGTATAGGAATGGCAATACCATCATTCTTTTTTGCATTATTATTATTAATTTTTGCAGTAAAAACAGGCTGGTTTCCAACTGGTGGACTCACAAGTTATAATCATTCAGAACTAACAACAATAAGTAAAATTCTAGATATTCTTCATCACTTAGTATTACCAGTTATTGTTCTATTTACAATTTCTCTTTCAGGTCTTCAAAGACAAATGAGAGGAAATCTTTTGGATGTTCTTGAATCTGATTATGTTAAATTCGCACGAGCAAAAGGATTAAGCGAAAATAAAGTCATATATAAACATGCCCTTTCTAACGCAATCAATCCAATGATTACCCTTTTAGGGTTTGAATTTGCATCACTACTTAGTGGAGCCGCTTTAACAGAGTATGTATTCCAATATCCAGGACTAGGTAGATTAATCCTTGAAGCCGTTATGAAATCTGACATAAATCTTGTTATGGCTTCTTTAATGATTGGTACAATTATGCTAGTCATAGGCAACTTATTAGCAGATATTCTTCTAAAAGTTGTTGATCCTAGAGTGGAGGTTGCTTAATATGGCAAAACTTCCCGATTTTCACGCTGTTCAAGGAGAAAATGTTCTAAAAGCAATTTTAAGAGATAAATTTGCACGCTGGGCGTTCTTTATTCTTGTAATAATGTATCTTGTAGTATTTTTAGCTTCTTTCATTAGCCCCTATGCGAAAGAGTACTCAAACAGGGACAAAGCATATTGCCCACCATCAAAAATATATGTAATAAATGAACAAGGCAAACTTTCACTACCATACACATACAATTATAAACGATTTTTTGACAAAGAGAATTTTTCTACAAAATATATAGAAGATAGAACTCAAAAATACAAAGTAAAATATTTTTCTAAAGATGAAAATGGAAAGAGGCATTTTTACGACGTTGAAAAGGGTGGAGAATTATACCTTTTAGGTACAGACATTAATGGTCGTGATAATTTTTCAAGATTATTATATGGTGGTCAAATCTCTCTGACAATCGGATTTTTAGCCCTTCTTATTTCTTTTCCTCTCGGAATGATTTATGGTGGAATTTCAGGATATTTAGGCGGAAAAACCGACTTTATAATGATGCGAATTGCAGAAGCAATAATGTCTATACCAAGTTTTTATCTCTTGATAATTCTAGCATCAATACTACCAGCAAACATGTCGAGCGTCCAAAGATTTAGTCTAATTGTTGTAATACTTGCCCTTATAGGCTGGGCTGGGTTTTCTCGTGTGGTAAGAGGAATGGTTCTTTCAATCAAAAAAAGAGAATTCGTTATTGCATCTGAAGCATTAGGTTCTTCAAATTTTAGAACAATTACAAAACATATACTTCCTCAAACTCTTAGTTATGTGATTGTTGCAATAACCCTGAGTGTACCATCATTTATCCTCTCTGAGTCTGGCTTAAGTTTCTTAGGTTTAGGTATTCAACAACCAGATGCAAGTTGGGGAAATATGCTTAAAGAAGCACAAGAATTTATAAATATTGTTTCTCGTCCTTGGTTATTAACCCCAGGTTTTTTAATTTTTGTTGCAGTTTTATCTTTTAACCTAATTGGTGATACAATTAGAGATGCGGTTGATCCAAACAGTAAGGAAAGATGAAATGCCAGATTTAATGCAATATTTTCAAGTTCAAGATTCAGATATCTTGATAAGAATAGTATTTTCCATTGTATTAGGTTCAATTATAGGACTTGAAAGAGAACTTACAAACAAATCTGCTGGATTAAGAACCCAAATAATGGTTTGCTTAGGCGCTTGTATTTTTACAATCTTATCTATCTACGGATTTTCAACAGCAGTTAGCATTTATCCAATTGGCGATCCTTCAAGGGTTGCGGCACAAATAATCACTGGTATCGGTTTTATCGGCGCAGGTACCGTTCTTAGACAAGGAATAACCGTAACCGGTCTTACAACTGCTTCAACATTATGGATTGTTGCTGCTATCGGTATGGCTTGTGGATGCGGCAAAATTGGAATAGCAACAGTTTCAACAATCCTAGCAGTATGTATTCTTGTTCTCATAAGAATATTTGAATTTAGAATGATACGTCATAATTCAAAACATCGCAAAAAAATTAAAATATCTTTCCTTTGCAAATATGAAGAATATGATGATGTATATAAAAAATTAATTGATATATGTCCAGACATTATAGACTACAATCACAAAACTGCTGATGAAGATGCGGAAAAAATGAGAATAAATGCAAAAGTATACTCAAATGATACAAATCCTGTAATCCAAATATATAAACAATTAGACGATATTAAAAATCTGCAATCATTAAGCGTAAAAGAAATCTTTGAATAATATACGGAAAAATGCTAGAATAGTATTGGCTCATGGGGGAAGTATGACAACAAATGAAAAATTATATTCTGATGTTGCACCAACAAAAATAAGAAACAGAAAAGAAAAGTTTAGAAAAGCAAAAAATGTTCCTTTTTTTGTTTGGCTTGCAGATAGAGTATTTTTTAGAATGCTTAGCCATAGATTTTATGCACTTCGTGTCAAAAACTTAGAACTTTATGAAAAAATCAATAAAAACTACCCAACAATGTTTTATGCGCCTCATATGAACTGGTGGGACGGAATTGTTGGCTATAACCTTATGCGACGTACTTTTAAAATAAAACGCATAAGAATGATGGTTGAAGAAATGAATAGATTTCCTCTATTTTCTTATGCAGGAGCATTTCCTGTGAATAAAGCATCTGCTCAAGAGGCAATGAAATCGTTAAAATATATTGTTGAAGATTTAAAATCCCCTGATATGGCAATGTGGATTTTTCCTCAAGGCATCGTAAAACCACCAAACTATAGACCTATAGAATTCCAAACTGGTTTAACTTACGTTGGACAAAATGTAGCTAAAAAACATGGCGGTATTAACATTGTACCAGTTGCTGTAAATTACACATTTTTACGTGAAGATAGACCAGAATGTCTTGCTGTTCTTGGAGAACCAATCATCTTAACAAAAGATAATTGTAATTTCGATAGACGTGAATTTACTAAAAAAATAGAAGAAGAATTCACTCAACTTTGTGATGAACAACTAAAATCCTTTTCCGTTGGAGATGTTACAGGATATGAATATGTTTTCAGGCAAGATTTACCTTGGAATCGTAAACTTGAAAAAAAATTAAAACGCATCGCTATTGACGAAGACGTTCCAGTATAAAGCATTGTAAACTTTGTAACAAATTTCATGTTTAATGTAAATAAAAACAGGGAAAAATACTTTATATAAGAGTAAGTGTTTTTAGGGTGTGTATGGTTGAAAAAGATTTAGAACTTGAACTAGATATTCAATATGTAAAAAATCTGATAAGTTCTTGTACTTGTGTTTTTGATAAAACAAAAATCAAGTTTGCAACTTTTGACAAAAAATACAACATCAGAAAAAACTTTGTTTTCGTTCAATTTAAGAGTATTTTCTTAAAACGCACTGTTTATTGTTTTTTGAATAGATATTGTACCGAACGATGAGAAAAATTTTCTCATCTATTTGTAATTTTAATTATTTAAGCACATACTAGTTTGGAAAATAACCAATATATGGGAGATTTCTAAAATATCCTTTATAGTCTAAACCATATCCAACTACAAATTTATCGTCTATTTCAAATCCATAAAAATCTGGTTCCATATTATTTTGTCTTGCACATTTTTTATTCAATAATGCAGCAAAAACGAGTTTTTTAGGATGGTGCTGTATCCTAAACAAATCCACTAAAAAATTAGCCGTTAAGCCTGTATCAATTATATCTTCAACAATTAAAACATTTTTGCCATTCAAATTAGGCAAGGTTAAATCTATGGCTTGTAAATTATTTGTAGATTTAGTTTCATGTCCGTAACTAGAAATTCTAATAAACTCCATTTGCACATTGTGCTTAAGATGTTTAACCAAGTCTGTATAAAACATAACAGAACCTTTTAAAACACAAATTACGTATAAATCTTCTTCAGAACTAAATTCTTTTTCAATATTTTCGGCCAAATCAGTTAATCTTTTTTGAATTTCATCTTCTGATATAAGAATTTTCAAATCTTTTATATCTTTATCTAGTGTTATCATCGGCTATTTTCTCCACTTCAAGTTTATAAGGCGGAGTGCTACCATTATGTCTAAATTTTTCACTTACACCAGCACCAACTGCCCACAAAACTTCTTTATCATTACATAATAATACTATTTTATCTCTATCATGTTCAGGAATATTTTTATTTATAAAATATTTTTTTAGTTTCATTTTGCCTTGCATACCGAAAGGATTAATGATATCACCATTTCTTCTAGTTCTAACAACTATTGGGAATTTAACATTATCCAAATTTGCATATGCAAAATTACTTATTCCCTTTGGATATTTTTCAACTTTTTCTGTATTTTCAAGTATTTTAATTTTATATTGACCAGCAAATTCATAAACTCCGGCTTTATTTATAACCAGTTCTTCTTCAATTTTTGTATAACTATCTGAATGAACAAAATATGTATATTTATTAGAAACAAAAAGCCACTTGTCATTAGTTACAGAAAGTGTTTTTCCTGTTTTAGATTTTTGATTTTCGCTTATAAAATTGATTATCTCTTGAATTTTGCCAAAACTTGGTTCTAAACCATTGTTTACAAGAAGTTTATACACAAAATGTTGTTTTATAGCAGCATTAAGGATTAGAAAATTTTGAGTTAACCATTTATCACCAACAGTAATTTGTTTTTCAATATTTTCCATTAACTCATTAATAATTTTATTATTACCTGCGGCAATTTCAGCAAGAGTTATAAGTGAATGTTCAATATTTGGATTAATTACCTTAATTGCAGGCATTATATTGTGTCTAATATTGTTTCTTGCGTATTTTGTATTATTATTGCTTGAATCATTATTAGGATATAGTTCATTTTTTATACAATATTCTTCAATACTTTTTCTTGAAAAATTTAAAATAGGACGAATTACTTTAAAACCGCCCAAATCACGAACTTCTCTAATCCCTTCTAGACCATTTAAGCCAGTTCCTTTAATAACACGATATAAAATTGTTTCTGCATTATCACTTTTAGTATGCGCTGTTAAAATAGCATCTGCTTCAAATTCTTCAGCACATTTTTTGAAAAAATCATATCGCATCTCTCGAGCAACTAACTCCGACGCCTTAATTCCTTCTTGAAGAGTATCTGAAATAAAAGTAATATCATTGTCTTCACAAAATCCCAAACAACGCTCTTTTTCGAGTTCCGATTCTTTACCACGCCAATTATGATTTAAATGTGCGGCTACTAATAAAAATCCATACTCTTTTGAAAGTTTATTCATTATGTCCAACAGACACATAGAATCCCAGCCGCCTGAAAAACCTACAATAAAAGTACTTTCACAGGAAATATTAACATATTTTTGAATAATATTTTTTACAGTTTCTTTCATCACCTTAATTATAACAGATTTTTTAATATTTTTAACCACCTATTCAACAGTTTTTAATCCAATGTAAATTTCAAGAATATAGACAATTAACTGATAATTTTTACTCAAAAACAATTTAAAATTTACTGTGTAGAAAAGGAGATTTTTATGTTGTATAGAACTATAGAAATTGATGAATTAATTGAAGATAAAGATACCGAACAACAAATGATTGATTTAATGGAAAATAATAATTCTCATTTAAAATTAGTTGCATTAAAAAAACATGCACAAATTCCAACACACATATCACAGTCCGATGTCTGCATTTTTGTAACAGAGGGAAAAATTGAAATAAAATTTCTTTCAGAATCAAACTGTGATTGTTCACCTTGTGATTGTGATATACAAGATAAAGATAATGATAGCAGCAAAAAATATGTGGTAAAAAAAGAACAATTTTTCTTATTTGAAAAAAATGTACTACATTCAATTAAAGCATTAAAAGATTCAACTTTTTTATTAATTAAAATATGAACAAAAAGGATTGCTTAAGGCAATCCTTTTTTATATAAAATTGGAATATTTCTTGTTTATAGTTTATAATTATAACCAACGGAATAGAGAGTTATTATGAAGAAGATTTTACTTATTTTATTATGTTTTTTGATATTCTCGAATATGGCAACTGCAAAAACAAAAACACCTACTGATGAAAATGCAATTTTACAAAGTGAAGCAGAAATAATTTTGAACGATATGCAAATTCAAAATAAAATTAGCAATATTGGATTTAAGCTTTTAAATGCCAATAAAATCGATGTAAGAATGGCATTTATATATGACAAGAAAAACAAGAAACTAATATCCGAAAAATCATTGACAGATAGACAAATTGTCGTGTATAAAGACTTGATTCAATTTGCAGCAGATGACGCTGAAATTGCCGCTTTTTTAGCAAGAGAAATATGTAAAACAGCAGAATCATATGCCGGCACTTTGAAAGGAATTATTGGCGCTACTCAAGTAAAATGTGCACCTAAAAAATATGAAATCTTTTTTGATGAAAGAGCAGTTGACTACCTAGTAAAAGCAGGTTACAACCCATTGGCTCTTATTACTTTTATAAATAAGTCATACCCTCAAAAACGCTATGATAAAATTTCAACGCATAACCTTACATCAAAACGACTCGCAAATATTTATGAATATATTTATTTCCAATACCCATCTTTTCTTGCAAACAATGAATATCTAGAAAATGAAGCATATCAACATTTTCTTTTATCTTCAATTGAAAATAGAAGAAAATTACAAGAAAAAATAAAAACTGGTTCTAAGGAAAAAGTAGAATATGAATAAAAAAATTTTTATATTTATTTTTTCTTTGTTTTTCAGTATTAATTATGCTTTTGGTGAGATTATAAATGATGAATTTGTCGATCAAACACTAAAAGATAAAGTTTTTGATAAAGTTAAAACAAATACAAATTATAATTATGAAAACACCGAAAGAGTAGTAATAAAACTTACTCCAAAAGAAATAGTAAGCACAAAAAAATATATACAAAAAGGAGATATTTTAACTTTTACAGTTAAACAAAATGTAAAAGTTAATAATGAAGTAATTATATTAAAAGGAACAACTGCGACGGCAAGAATAAAATCCTATACAACAAGAGGTTGGGCTGGTATTCCTGGTCAAATTCTTGTTGACGACTTTGAAATAAAAGGAATTGACTCTAATAAACTAAAGAGTACTTACATTAAACGTGGTTTTGATGCAACTGCTTGGATTTTTCCGATAAAAGCAGTATTGACTCCAATTCCATTTGTTGGTTCTATAACAAATCTGATGATTGGTGGACATGGTAAAATTTCATCCAAAGATACAGTTGTTCTTTATTATTATCCAAACTGGACAGAAAAAATTTAGGAGAAATTATGGATCAAATTATCTATGACATGATTGTAAAACACGCCGAAAAAATTGATATATTTTTAATTGGCAAAACAATTTTAGAAATCTTTCTATTTGTTTTAGTAATGAAGTTAGTAAACAAAGGGTTACATATATTTTTTGATAAAATCATTTCTAGAATTAATGACAATGAATTAAAGAAAAACTACTATACATTAAGACAACTTGGAATATATGTTATAAATACAATTATTGTACTATTTTTTGTAACCAATATTCTCGGAAATTTTGGAATTGATACAAAAGCGATACTTGCCACAGCCGGAGTTCTTGGTGTTGCTATAGGTTTTGGTGGAAAAAAAATAGTAGAAGACCTTTTTACTGGTCTTTCGATAATTCTCACTGGACAATTGAGAGTTGGAGATTATGTAACCGTTAATTCTTCAACAGGAACAGTTGAAAAATTAACTTTAACAATGTGTGTTATAAGAGCTTTTAATGGAGATGTTCATTATCTAAGAAATGGTCAAATTGACACAGTTATAAACCAAACAAAAGACTTTTCATTTCCAGTATTTAATATTGGCGTTTCTTACAAAACAGATGTTGTTCATGTTATGAGAGTACTAAGAGAAGTAGGCAAAGAGTTAAAAGAATCTCAAGAATATGGTAAATACGTACTTTCTGATATCGAAGTACTTGGTTTAAACGAATTTCAAGATTCTGCCATAGTTATTCAATGTAGAATAAAAACAACACCTCAAGAACAATGGATGATAAAGAGAAGATTTAACCAAATGGTAAAAGAAGCATTCGATAGAGAAAATATAGAAATTCCATTTCCACAAGTTGTTGTTAATAAAGCAGAGGAAAAAGCTTAATGATTTTAATTACAGGTGGAGCAGGATATATTGGCAGTCATTGTGCTATTAATTTCTTAAATGCAGGCTATGAACTAGTTATTTTTGACAACCTTGTAAATGGGCGTATTGAAACAGTCAATTCTTTAAAAAAAATTGGCAATGTTAAATTTATACAAGGTGATCTTAAGAATGCAGAAGAAATTAACAATGTTTTTAAAGAAAACAAAATAGATGCTGTTATACATTTTGCTGGATATCTTGAAGTTGAAGAAAGCGTTAAAAATCCAGCAAAATATTATCAAAACAATATTATTGGAACATTAAATCTTCTTGACGGAATGATAAAAAATAATGTTAAACATATTGTTTTTTCATCGACTTGCGCTGTTTATGGGGAAGCAAAATATACACCAATTGATGAAAATCATCCCAAAAATCCAGTTAACCCATACGGAAAAACAAAATTAATTATTGAAAAAATATTAGAAGATTATGATAATGCCTATGGTATAAAATCAATTTGCCTAAGATATTTTAATGCTGCTGGCGCAGATTCGTTATCACGAATTGGAGAATGTCATGAACCAGAAATTCATTTAATTCCCAATATCATTAAATCAATATTTAAAAAGGAAAGAACTTTTAAAATTTTTGGTACTGATTACGATACTCCAGACGGAACTTGCATAAGAGATTATATAAATGTTGAAGATTTAGCCCAAGCTCACCATCTAGCATATTTATTTTTAAAAGAAAATAATAAATCAGATTGTTTTAATTTAGGAACAGAAAAAGGTAGCAGTGTAAAAGAAGTCTTTAATACTGCGGAAAATGTAACTGGCGAAAAAATAAATTACGAAATAACACAAAGACGTGCTGGCGATCCTGCTATTTTATATGCAGACACAACAAAAGCAAAAAAACTATTAAATTGGAAGTGCGAAAAATCACTTGAAGAAAGTATAAAATCTGCATACAATTGGGAGAAATCTCAATTTTAATTCGGTATTATAATAAATTAAAATCAATCAACTAACAAAAAAATTATTCTCAAGAGTTTATAAAAATACCAAATGAAGGTCTTTTTATGAACACTAATAACGTATCCTTTGGGAAAGCCATACCTGTTGCAAATTGTCATATTTTCAACAAAAATACAAACAAAACCGAATCCGCAATCTTATATGAATATGACTGTTTGGACAAAGATGAAGATATAAACGAAATAAAATCTCTTCCCGAAATTTTTTACTATAAAGATCACGTTATAGATAGAATGATGTACAAATATGTAAAAACTGTCCATTGGGGTGGAATAGACAATAAAAACTTTTATTCATTAAAGAATGAAGATGGAAGAATTCTTGGTATTTTATACACATATAATGCTGTAGACAGAAATGGTAAAAAAACCATTGTTATTGATAGATTACAAAGTGATACAAAATCAGAATACAAATACGTTGGACAATCTATGTTAGCAGCACTTTGCCAAACAAAAAAAGATGAACAAACCGAAAGTATATGCGTAAAAGTTCCAGCACTAACCGCTATTGATTTTTATACACAAAAATGTGGTTTTCAACCAATTCCAAACCGTGAACTAGAACTTACAAAAGATAATTTCTCTAGTTTGATTGGAATTACAGAACAAAAAACAAATGGCGGAATTAATATAGTAAGTTAATCCTTATTTTGCTTGTATGTATTCATAAATCCTGTATCAAATTCTCCACTAATAAACACAGGGTCTTCAATGAGTTCTTGATAGAAAGGAAGCGTTGTTTTTACGCCTGTTATAACATACTCTTTTAAAGCACGATACATTCTTCTTCTTGCTTCTTCTCTGGTTGGAGCCCAGCACATTACTTTACTTATCAAAGAATCATAATATGGCGGAATTTTATAGCCAGAATAAACATGAGAATCAACTCTCACTCCAAAACCCCCAGGTGTTATATACCCACTTATTTCTCCTGGTGCAGGTAAGAAATTTCTATCTGGATCTTCTGCATTTATACGACATTCAATAGCATGTCCATAAAGTTTAATATCTTCTTGTTTAACAGATAAAGGATTACCAGCAGCAATATTTATTTGTTCTCTAACAATATCTATATTTGAAATCATTTCTGTTATGCCATGCTCTACTTGAAGACGAGTATTCATTTCCATAAAATAGAAATTTTTATCTTTATCAAGTAAAAATTCAATTGTTCCAACACCCTCATAATTTGCTGCTTTTGCTGCTTTTACTGCCGCTTCACCAAGTTTTCTTCTAATTTCATTTGAAACAGCAGGAGATGGTGCTTCTTCAACTAATTTTTGATGACGTCTTTGTATAGAACAATCTCTTTCACCCAAGTGAATAACATTCCCGAATTTATCGGCAATAATTTGAACTTCAATATGTCTTGGATTAACAAGGAATTTTTCAATATAAACATCAGGATTACCAAAAAATTTTTCTGCTTCTTGACGACAAAGAACTATATTTTGTTCAAGTTCAGCATCATTATTCGCAACTCTCATACCTTTACCGCCACCACCTGCTGTTGCTTTAACAATAACAGGATAACCAAATTTATTAGCGGCCAATTTTGCTTCTTCAATATCTTTAATAATGCCTGTTCCTGGAGTAATAGGAACACCATTTGCAGCCATTGTCTTTCTTGCAGTCGCCTTATCTCCCATTAACTGCATAGACTCTGGTGATGGACCAATAAATTTAATATTGTGTTCAGCGCATATTTCTGCAAAGTCCGCTCTTTCAGACATAAACCCATATCCAGGATGAATTGCATCTGCTCCTGAAACAATTGCTGCCGAAATAATGGCAGGAATATTCAAATAACTCCCTGAACTTTCATTAGGCCCAATACAATATGCTTCTGTTGCTAAACTTACATGTAAAGAATCTTCATCTGCTTTAGAGTATACTGCAACTGTTGGAATTGCCATTTCTCTACAAGCTCTTATTATTCTAACTGCAACTTCACCTCTATTGGCTATTAAAACTTTTTTAAACATAACCTTACTCTATTTTTCTACATACATAATAATCTGACCATATTCAACAGGTTTCCCATTTTCAATACAAATTTCAACAATTTTACCTGTTACATCAGATGTTATTTTATTAACAAGTTTTATTGTTTCAATAATACAAACAACTTGTCCTTCTTCAACAATATCACCAACTTGAACAAAAGGTTCTTCGTCTGGTGATGGTTTTGAATAATACATACCAATCATATTAGAAACGATTGGAACTAGTTCCTTTTTTTCTTCTTGAGGAATTTCTTCTTCAACAAGTTCTTCAACTTGTACTTCAGCTTCGTCTAATATTTCCTCTTCTTTTTTTGTAACAACTGGTTTAAAGTCACTACTTTTTATAACAAGTGCTCTTTCGCCATCTTCAATAGCAACTTCTGTAAGTTCATTATCTCTCATTATATTGATTACTTTTTCAATGTAATCCGTTGATACTTCTTTCATAATATCCCTTTTTTCTTTTTGGACTCCAATTATTTTATTCGCTAAATGATTTTGAGTCAAGAAAGTATACATTTCGTTGATTTGATAGTATAATGAACGCATTGGATAGATAGGAAATAGAGAAATTATGTCAATTACCGCTGAGAAACAAGGTTTAATTACACAGGTCATAGGTCCTGTTATAGACGTTGAGTTTGAATCAGGAATATTGCCTAAAATCAATGATGCACTTGAAATAATAGTTGATGACAATACAAAAATTGTCGCAGAAGTTCAACAACATTTAGGTGAAAATAGAGTTCGTACAGTAGCAATGTCTTCTACCGATGGAATAAAAAGAGGAATGAAGGTAATAAACACTGATGAACCTATCAAAATTCCTGTAGGGAAAAATATTCTTGGCAGAATATTGAATGTTTTAGGTGAGCCAGTTGACAATGAAGGGCAAATTGAAACTGACACATATCTTCCTATTCACCGCACATCACCAACACTTGTTGACCAAAATACAGATATCGAAATTTTAGAAACAGGAATAAAAGCAATTGACCTTCTTCAGCCATACCAAAAAGGTGGAAAAATAGGACTATTTGGCGGTGCTGGTGTTGGAAAAACTGTTCTTATTATGGAATTAATACACAATATTGCTTCTGAACACTCTGGTGTTTCAGTATTTGGTGGTGTTGGAGAGAGAACAAGAGAAGGTAACGACCTTTGGAACGAAATGAAAGAATCAGGGGTTATCGACAAAGTTGCACTTATTTATGGTCAAATGAACGAACCCCCTGGCGCAAGAATGAGAGTTGGCTTATCTGCACTCACTGCTGCTGAATATTTTAGAGATTATTCAAAACAAGATGTTCTTTTATTTATTGACAATATTTTTAGATTTGTACAAGCAGGTTCTGAAGTTTCAGCACTATTGGGAAGAATGCCATCTGCCGTTGGTTATCAACCTACACTTGCAAATGAAATGGGTGAACTTCAAGAAAGAATTACATCAACAAAAGATGGTTCTATTACATCTGTTCAAGCAATTTATGTACCAGCAGATGACTTAACTGATCCTGCTCCTGCTACAACATTTTCACACTTAGATGCATCAACCGTTCTTTCAAGACAAATATCATCATTAGGTATTTATCCTGCCGTTGACCCATTAGCATCTAACAGTAAAGTTTTAGATCCATTAATTGTTGGCGAAGAACACTATAATACAGCAAGAAAAGTTATTGAAATTCTTCAGAAATATCAAGAACTTCAAGATATTATTGCGATTTTGGGTATGGATGAACTTTCTGAAGAAGATAAAGAAACAGTAAATAGAGCAAGAAAAATTCAAAAATTCTTATCTCAACCATTCTTTGTTGCAGAACAATTCTCTGGTATTCAAGGAAGATATGTAAAACTTGAAGATACAATTAAAGACTTTAAAGACATCATTGAAGGGAAATACGACAATATTCCAGAACAAGCATTCTTTATGGCTGGAACAATGGAAGATGTTTTAAAAGCGGCAGAAAATATAAAATAGGAAAAATAAATGGTCAAAACCATACATTTTAAACTTATAACACCAGAAAAAATTGTCTTTGAAGATGATGTTGAAGCAATATACGCTCAAGGAGTCAAAGGGAGTTTTGGTATTCTTCCGAATCATATCGACTTTATGTCTACACTAGCAGTAGATACAGCAAAAGTTGTAAAAAATGGAGAAGATATCATATTTTCTGTAATGGGTGGCGCTCTTCAATTTAAAAATAACGAAGCAATTATCTTGACAGAAGTTGCCGAAAATGGCAAAGATATTGATACCGCAAGAGCAAAACTCGCAAAAGAACGTGCAGAAGCAAAGCTTGGCTCAGCAGAAACCCAAAAAGATATAAAATTAGCGAATGCAGCACTTGCAAAAGCAATGGCAAGATTGAAAGCCGCGTCTAAACAGATTTAATTACATCAGATACAAAATCACATATCTGTTTTTCAAAAATTTTTCCTTCACGAGAAGAATAATATTTCTTTTTCCACCAATTTTGCTTATATTCGACAGACGGAAATGGTAATTTCAACACATTTATACCCACAATTGGCTTTGTTATATTTTGCGTGTCTACAACTATTAATTTAAAGGGATAACCTTTTCTTTTATTTTTCAATTCATTGTACAAATTCTCAATATCTGAACAATCACCCAATATCTGAACAAAAATAATTGGATTTGGATTTTTCATTGTAGTTTTGAAATTTTCTATACGCTTTAAATATTTATTTACTAATTTTTCTTTGTCATTTTCTTTAAAATTTGTTTCATGAACAAATTCAATACAATCTGGCTCTTTAGTCCAAACTTTCTTGTCTTTACAATAATTTAAATTAAATAAAAATTCTTCAAAATCAGTTTTTATCGAACGAGTAATTTCTCGTGTTTCAAAAACTGCAAAATCAAAAGGATAAGACAGTTCACCAAATATTTTTTTTGGTTTTATCCCCCATCTTGTCAAAATTGTACGAGGCATACAATTTTGACCTAATGCAATTATTTCAACTTTATGAGATTGATCTTTTTTCATACATTTTATAATAATTAATTTTTCTATTTTTATCAATTTTAGTTTATTAAAACGACTGTTTTATTGTATAATTTACACAGAGGAAGTATATGAGAAGTTATATAAAAGATTACATCTTTTTAACAATAGGGGCGTTAATTTATGCATTTGCAATTGAAGGATTTTTTGTCCCAAATGGAATAATTGACGGTGGAGTAACTGGAATTTCAATGATTTTAAATACCATTACAGGTCATGCACTAGGGCTTTTTATCATTGGAATTAACTTGCCATTTGTTATTCTTGCCTTAAAGAAATTAGGCTTGAAATTTGTCTTCGCAACTTTTTATTCAATTATTGTATTTGCACTTGGAGTTACCTTTTTCGCAGCAAAGTTCCCTGTTGGGTTAATTCCTAATTTAGAACTATTTTTAGTTTCTATATTTGGAGGATTAATACTAGGAGGCGGTGTAGGACTTGTTATAAGAAATGGATCTTCTCTTGATGGAACAGAAGTTTTGGCAATATATGCAACAAAAAGAATTCCATTTTCAGTTGGTGAAATAATTATATTCATTAACCTTTTTATATTCACAATTGCAGGATTTGTCTACGATTGGCAGCATGCTCTATATTCAATAGTCGCATATTTTGTCGCATATAAAACCATGGACGTTGTAATTGAAGGCTTAAATGAATCTAAAGCCGTTTTTATCATAACTGATTATTCAGATGAAATAGGTAGAGATATTATGCAAAAAATGGATGTTAGTGTAACATACATTGATGCAGAAGGTGGTTATTCTGGCGCAAAAAAAAGAATTGTTTACTGCGTTATTTCAAGACTCCAAATTCAAAAACTTAAAGAAATCGCTAAAAACATTGACCCAAGAGCATTTATTGCGATTGAAAATGTATACGAAGTTGAAGGTGTTCGTATAAAAAAGAGAAAAATATAATAAAGACTTTAAAAAATTATATATTTGAGTTAGATTAAAATTAATAATTATTAGTAAGAATACAGGGAAATAAAATGTTAACAAAAACATCAATGAAAACTCACGGCTGTGGAGAAATAACAAAAAATGAAGTAGGACAAGAAGTTACAATTGCAGGTTGGGTATCTGCCGTTCGTGACTTGGGTGGTATTATATTTGTTGAAGTTAGAGATAGATCTGGATTGTTCCAATTAGTTTCTGACCCTCAAAAAAATCCTGAAGTATATGATGTTTTTCAAAAATTAAGAGATGAGTTTGTTATAAAAGCAACTGGTAAGGTAACTATTCGCCCAGAAGAAACTTATAATTCAAAACTTCCTACAGGAGAAATAGAAATTTATCCAACTTCACTTGAAATCCTTTCAACTGCACAAGTTCTTCCATTTCCATTAAATGATGATGATGTTAAGGAAGATATAAGATTAAAATATCGTTATTTAGATATTAGACAAGAAAAAGTTCTTAATAATTTAAAATTAAGACATGAAATCGTTACAACAATTAGAAACTATTTAAATAACCAAAAATTTTTAGAAGTTGAAACACCAATATTAATCAAAACAACGCCAGAAGGTGCTAGAGATTACTTAGTACCAAGTCGTGTTCACCCAGGAAAATTCTTTGCACTTCCACAGTCACCACAAATTTTCAAACAATTATTAATGGTTGGTGGTATTGAAAGATATTATCAAATTGCAAAATGCTTCCGTGATGAAGATTTAAGAGCAGACAGACAACCAGAATTTACTCAAGTAGATATGGAAATGTCTTTCGTTGAACAACAAGATATTATGGATATGGTTGAAGGCTTATTAAGAGAAGTATTCAAACTAGTTGGATATACAACTCCAGACAAACTTCCTGTAATCACATACAAAGAAGCAATGGATAAATATGGTTCTGATCGCCCTGATTTACGTTTCGGTTTAGAATTATTTGATATAGCAGATATCCTTATGGAATCTAATTTTGAAATAATTAAAGACACATTAAAAGCAGGCGGAATAGTAAGAGCTATTAAAATTCCTGGAATTGCCGGATATTCAAGAAAAGAATTAGATGATTTAACAAAACTTGCTATTTCTTTTGGAGCAAAAGCACTTGCTAACATCATATACTTAGAAGATGGAACTGCGAAATCACCTGTTCTTAAATTCTTGACAGAAGAACAAGCAGAAGCAATTAAACAAAGAGCTGGCGCTCAAGCAGGCGATATAATTTTCTTTGTAGCAGATAAACCAAAAGTTACATATGATGTTATGGGCAGATTTAGACTTTACTTCGGTGAAAAACTTGGTTTAATAAACCCTGATGCCCATTCACTTTTATGGGTTGTGGACTTCCCAATGTTCGAATATTCAGAAGAAGATCAAAGATATGTATCTGTTCACCATCCATTTACAATGCCAAACCTTGAAGACATTGATAAAATGGAAACAGATCCTGCGAATTGCCGTTCAATTGCTTATGACATCGTATACAACGGCACAGAATTAGGCGGTGGTAGCGTTAGAATCCACTCCCCTGAAATCCAAGAAAGAGTATTTAAAGCTCTTGGCTTATCAGAAGAAGAAATTCAAGAAAAATTTGAATTTATGATTAATGCGTTTAAATATGGAACACCTCCTCATGCAGGTCTTGCTCTTGGTTTAGATAGAGTTGTTGCATTGTTGGCAAAAACTCCATCAATTAGAGATGTAATTGCGTTCCCTAAAAACTCTAACGCAAAATGTCTCATGACTGATGCTCCAGCAGTTGCTTCTGAAACTCAGTTAAGAGAACTTCATTTAAGATTAACAACGAAAATTAATTAATCATAAAAAAGAGATGGAAAAAAACTCATTAATTCAACAAATATGGAATGATGTTCTTCCTATATTAGAGAACACCATTATCAAAACAACATATGACACGTGGATTGTGCCATTAGTTCCACATTCATTTGAAGATAACTGTTTTTGCGTATTATCAGGACAGAATTTAGCAGTTCAAATTATACAAAAACACCATAAACAAATTTCTAAAGCACTTTCTGATATATGTAAGCAAGAGGTGAATTTCAAAGTTGTTTATGATGAAGAATTGCATAAACAACTTGAAAAAGAAAAACAAAAAGCAAAAAAAGAAGAACAAAAAGAGTTCATTAAAAACCTTGAAAATCGTATAACATCTTCTCGTTATGATGGACTAAAGCAAATGCGATCTGATTGTAATTTGAATCTTAAATATAAGTTCGACAATTTTGTAGTTGGTGCAAACAACAAATTTGCACACGCTGTTGCTGTTGCTGTTGCAAAAGACCCTGGGAAACAATATAATCCTTTATTTATTTATGGTGGCTCTGGGCTTGGGAAAACACACTTATTGCAAGCAATCGGGCATGATATTCTTTTTAATAAACCTAAATTAAAAGTAAAATATGTCAAAGCAGAAGAATTTGTTAACGACCTTGTAAATTCTCTTGCAAAAGGAATGGATAAGGCAGGCGATAAAAATAAAAAAATGAATGAATTCAGAAACAAATATAGGTCTGTTGATGTCCTTTTAATTGATGATGTTCAATTGATTGAAGGTAAAGCAAGAACAGAAGAAGAATTGTTTAATACTTTTGAAAGCTTACACAATTCTGGGAAACAAATTGTATTCACTTCTGATAGATCACCTGACAAATTTGAAAATACTCCTGATAGATTAAAAACAAGATTTCAAATGGGATTACTTGCAGATATTCAAGTTCCAGATATCGAAACAAGAATGGCAATTTTAACTAAACTTTCAAATGATAATAATATCAATATTTCAGTAGATGTAGTTGAGTTTCTTGCCTCTGTATACAATAAGAATATAAGAGAACTTGAAGGTGCTTTTAACACAGTAACTGCATTTTCTTCAATAAACGAAGTTCCAATTACTATAGAAAACGTTAAAAAGATTATTGGCTATAGTGAAAAGCGTAAAAATGTTACAGTTGACGGCATAATTGACATTGTTGCTGGATTTTATAACGTTTCAACAGACGACATAAAAAGTACAAATCGTGCTGCAAAAACCGCATACGCTAGACAAACTGCCATATACCTCGCAAAAGAAATGACAAATGAAAGTTTTCCATACATAGGTGATTGCTTCAACCGTAAACACACAACAATTATGTATTCTCATAGCAAAGTTAAAGCAGATATAAAAACAGATAGACATTTAGCAGAAGACATAAAATTATTAACAGAAAAAATTAATGCATAATACCTTTAATACAATGAAAGACGGTAAGCAAAACTTACCGTCTTTCATTTTTATTTGAATTAATTATTCAACATACATAAGGACCTGACCGAATTCCACGCTTTCGCCATTTTTAACGCAAATTTCAGTAATTTGTCCAGATGCTTCGGCTTCTATCTCATTCATGAGTTTCATTGCTTCAATAATACAAACAACCTGACCGATTGCAATATTATCACCAACTTTTACAAACGGAGCATCATCAGGAGATGGTGCAGCATAAAAAGTACCAACCATAGGCGCTGTTATAGGTTTACCTTTATGAACTTCTGCTTTTTCTTGTTCGGCAGATTTTGGCTGAGGTGCTACAACATGCGAAGTAACAGTTGCAGGCATAACTACTGGTGCCACTGATGCTTGTTGAGGTTTTTCCCTTTTTATTGAAATTGCTTGCTCGTCATCTTCTAATGTTATTTCTGATAAATCATTATCATATACAATGTTTGCAAGTTTTTCTAAATATTCCAAGTTAAATTTCATTGATTTTTCCTAGACCCTGTCTAAATACTCATTTGTTCTAGTATCAACTCTAATAATTGTTCCATTTGTAACAAAGAATGGAACGTTAACAACTGCACCAGTTTCAAGAGTTGCTGGTTTTGTACCACCTTGTGCAGTATTTCCCTTTTCCGCAGGAGGTGTATCAACTACTTCAAGTTCTACAAAGTTTGGAATATCAATACCGATAATATTTGTACCATGGAATAAGATAGCTACATTCATATTTTCTTTAAGGTATTTCACGCCATCTCCAATTTTATCAGCAGAAACACCAAGTTGTTCATAACTTTCTAAATCCATCATTACAAAGTCATTACCTTCTTTGTAAAGGTATTGCATATCACGTTTATCAAGAGTTGCCTTCGCAACTTTTTCGCCTGCTCTGAATGTTTTTTCAATAACGTTTCCAGTTTCAGCATTTTTTAATTTTGTTCTTACAAAAGCAGCGCCTTTTCCTGGTTTTACGTGCATAAATTCTACAACATTCCAAAGACCGCCGTCTATTTCAAGTGTTAAACCTGTTTTTAAATCATTTACTGATATCATTCATTCTTCCTTTTTCTAAGATGCACTATTTTCAGTTTCAAATATAACATAAACTTTTAAAATTTCATAGTTTGTTGCTCAAGCACTGTAACAAGCACTTTAATATTTTGTTGCCAAATATTCAAAAACAGGTTTATTAACAAGCCATAATTCTTCAAGTGCAACATTTTCGGGAAGTTCAAGCGTTATCGTAGAAATATTTCTTTCAACTCCAGCATATGTTCCGAAACTCCCTGGTGTAGGATAACCAATATCCGCTTGCACAGGATATGACGTTATTTCAGATATTTTTAACGCTAATTCTTTTGCTGGCCCATCATAGTTAACTATTTCAAATGGTGCGTGAATTGAGAGTATTGCATCTATTTTATAATCATTTAAAACATCAATCATAAATTGAGTTTCAATTTCACTTCCTGCTTGATTTCCACCGAAATATTCTTTTTTTGTGGTTATTGCCCAATTTTTTGTTGGAAAATTTCTATTCAAATCAATTCCATTTGCATTTTGTCGTTGATTTTTTGACATTCCATCAGGATTTAAGCACGGAATAAAAAGCAACTTATTTTTTACTGTAGATAAATCTGTTTTTAAAAACTTATTTATCAAATATTTACCTTGAGGCTCTTCTCCATGAAAAACACCAACAATAAGAATTGTCTTATCAAATTTATCATTTTTGGTTTCAATTAATTCTATTTTATTATTATTAATAGTTTTTGCAGTTTTGACAGTATTGAACATCACTCACCCATCACTTTTATCAACACTCTTTTTCTACGTTGACCATCAAACTCTGCATAATAAACTTGTTGCCAAGGTCCAAAATCCAATCTTCCATTTGTTACAGGAACGATTACTTCATGCCCAATTAAAAGACTTTTCAAATGGCTATCTCCATTAGTTTCACCCGTATAATGA
This sequence comes from bacterium, assembly GCA_017403285.1. GTDB lineage: Bacteria > Cyanobacteriota > Vampirovibrionia > Gastranaerophilales > Gastranaerophilaceae > Avigastranaerophilus. Next base: position 14,389 of record JAFQOI010000036.1, on the reverse strand, counting down.
TGATTATAATTAATATCAAAAGGAGCAAGTTCTTCAAGCCATTTATCAATATCTGAAATTAAACCTGATTCGGCATCATTGACATAAACACCTGCCGTTATATGCATTGCGCTTACTAAAATCATACCTTCTTTTATGCCACTTTCCTCAAGTGCTTCTTCAACTTCTCTCGTAATATTGATATATTCTCGTTGTTTTTGAGTATTAAACCATAAATATTTTGTATGAAACTTCATAAAATCTCCTATTCATCTCGAATTATAAAACTCAACAGAAAAAAGGGGAATATTGTAACAATACTCCCCTTTTTATAAACATAAAATTTTATCCTGCAATATATTTAATAAGGCTTCTAACTCCAACACCTGAGGCATTTTTAATTCCTTCAGCATTTGCTTTATCAAGATAAGCAGTTCCAGCAATGTCAATATGTATCCACGGAGTTTTAGCAATAAATTTTGAAAGGAAAATACCTGCCGCAGATGCTCCGCCCATCCTTCCACCTGTATTTTTGGTATCTGCAATATCACTTTTTAGAGAATTACCATATTCTTCATCCATTGGAAGTTGCCAGAATTTTTCACCTGCCTGTTTTGCAATACTTATAAATTCTTTTATTTTTCCATCATCATTACCCATAATGCCACTTGCTACCGTACCTAAAGCAACCATACAAGCACCGGTTAAAGTTGCAATATCTATTATTTCATCAACACCCAATTCTTCAGCATACGCTAATGCATCTGCTAAAGTAACTCTACCTTCGGCATCTGTATTATCTATCTCAATAGTTCTACCAGTTTTCGCAACTATAACATCACCTGGTTTATATGAACTACCAGATGGCATATTTTCACACGTTGCAACAATAGCATGAACTTCAACATTTGGCTTTAACTGAGAAATTGCCTTCATTGTTTCAATTACAGCAGCAGCACCAGACATATCATCTTTCATTGTAAGCATTGAAGCCGGTGGTTTTAAATCTAAACCGCCCGAATCAAATGTTATACCTTTGCCAACAATAGCAATTTTTTTCTTTGCCTTTTTTTCTGGAATATATTCCATGTGTATTAATTTAGGCTCATGAACACTGCCTTGCCCAACAGCAAGAAATGCATTCATCCCCATTTTTTTTATTTGATTTTTATTATAAACAGTTGTTTTTACGCCTGAATTTTTCACAGCATAATCTGCCAAGGTTTCAGGATATAAATATTGTGCTGATTCATTAATTAAATCTCTTGCCCCATTTACAGATTTGGCAACAATTAAACCTTTTTCAACACCTTTTTTTGCTTTTTTAAATTTATCATCATCAATTTCTGCAATAACAAATTCTTTTACATTAATTTCTTTCTTTTCAGATTTATATTTATCAAAACAATATAAGCCACTAATTATCCCTTCTGTAATCATTTGAGCACAATTTTCGGGACAAAGCCCTGCAATACCTGCACCATGCAATATTGATACTACTTTCTTTATATTTTTCTTTGAATTTAACTGTTTTATTAATTTTGCATTCAAATTTCTAATTTTTACAAAATCAAATTCATCTGATTTGCCAAGCCCAAGAACATATATTTTTTTATTTTCTTTAACCAAAGGAAGAACGTATATTTCTCCATATTTTCCTTCAAATTTTTCTTGTTTGATGACATAATCACTAATTATTTTTTTATATGCTTTATCAACAATACCAGTGACCCCAGCAGGATTTTTCACTCCCTCGAAAAGATTTACAACTATAGCATCTGCTTCTATATCAAGAATTGACTTCTTTTCAACTTTTACTTTCATTTATAACTCCTTATTTATTGTAATTTTCGTAAAACTTCTTTATCCAACCAAACAACACTGACAATTCATAAGGTTTTGGCAAATATAAATCTGCCCCTGCATCCAAAACCATTTCTTTATCATGTACCGTTGTTGTAAAAATAATATTTGCAGGAAAATTTGCGGTCTCAAATTTAAGTTTTTTACAAATTTCAAGCCCTTTTAAAGATTCTGCATCACCTGCATCAAGAATAATGACAGCAGGTTCAAACTCATTTATAGCGCCATATATTTTTTCAAATTCATTGACAATTTTAACTTTATATCCCTGCATTAGTGCGGTTGCTTCAAGCAAAATTGAAAGTGCCTCATCAGGTTCGATAATAAGAATATTTTTATTGATTTCTTTTTCAACAACTGCATTATCAGCGCTAATTTTAGGACGTTCTACAACATAATTAGAGCCTGATTTGTATTTTGCAAGTTTATGCGTATTTATTAATGAACCTACAACCTCTTTAATATCAGAATATTTCTTGTATTGGTTTGTTACAACCCCTATACTTGTAGATACTAGATTAACTTTATCTTCTACTTCATCATCTCCACGCATAAAGACATAACCTCTTTGCGCATCTGCTTCTGAATAAAATTTGGAAACAACTGTATTGAACGCATAAATCAAATAATTTACTATTTTTTCTGCTCTATCAGGATGAGTAATTACTATAAAATCATCAGGTGAAAGTTGTCCAAGATAGTCTGTTTTCTCAATAGATGATTGAATAATTGCAGAATATGTTTGTAAAAGTTTGTCAGTTGCTAGTTCCCCATATATTTCTTTATAAAATTCAAGATTATCAACATCTATGAGCATAACAGCCCATTGCTTTTCTTCGTGAATTGCTCTTTTTATCATCTTATAAGAAATTTTTGAATTAAAAAGCATTGTCTTTTCTGAAAAATATGTTTCAAAGTTTCGTCTTAAATGAGCACATATTCTTGCTTTAAACTCTTCGCTATTCATCGGTTCACTTAAAAAGTCATCCGCACCAGCATCTAAAATTTCAATTTTATCTTGAATATGATTTGATTTTGATAAAACTGCAATAATTGGTTTTGTATTATATGTAAGTACTTTTATTTGCTCTATTGCCTTTTTAATATCAATTTTCAAACTATCAGAAATAAGTATTAAATCAGGCTCGAAAGAATTCATTATATTGAATGCAGAAGAAAAATCAGGCGCAACAAACACCGTTATTTCTGCACCCTCAAGTATTTTTTTATACTTAGTTGACTGTTCTATCCTTTTATCTATCAACAAAACTACTTTAACTAACATAATTACTCTTTTATTTTCTTTAAAACTTCGTCTTCAACATTTGCAATTTTAAATGAAACTGTAAAAATACTTCCTTTTTCACTACTTTCGACACTTATTTTTCCATCCATCTTCTCAACAAGTGTTTTTGTAATATATAATCCAAGACCATTACCCTGAATTTTCCTTGTTAATGGGGAATCTATTCGAGAAAATTTCTTAAAGATTTTCTCTATATTTTCTTCTGTAATTCCTGCTCCCTCATCTTTTATAGCAATGCAAACTGTATTTTCTTTAAAATTTTGAAAAACATCAACATAAACAGTTGTATTTTCAAAGGAATATTTTGAAGCATTATCTATTAAATTAATAAGTATTTGCTGGAATTTATCAGCATCAACAAGTATTTTAGGCAGATTTTTTTCATAATTACATTCATATTTATGAGTTTTATATTGAAGTTTGATTATCTGAATACAACTCTCAACAATTGATGCAACATCAACGGCTTTATATACTAAAAGTTCCTTGTTTGATTGCATTTTAGATACAGTCAAAAGATTTTCTACAAGTTTTATAAGTCTATTAGACTGGTCTTTTATAATATGCAAAAATTTTTCTCTCTGCTCTTCAGAAAGTTTATCATAAGACATTAAAAGAGTATCCGCAAATCCTCTTATACTGGTTAAAGGAGTTCTTATTTCGTGACTTACAGTGGATATGAAATCCAAATGAGCCTGTTCTAATTCATTTAACTTGTCTTCACTAATATCAACCATAAAAATATTATATAACTTTTTTGAATTTAATCAAAAAAACGATACTTTATAATAGTAAAAATAGCCTGCACACCATCTTTCCAGTTGATTTTCTTTCCTTCTGAATGACCTCTACCATTATAACTTATAGGAACTTCTTTAAAACGTGCCTTTTGTTTTACCATCTTAGCAGTTATTTCTGGTTCAAAATCAAAACGATTAGATTTTATTGTAATTCTTTGAATATATTCTCTTTTAAATGCCTTATAACAAGTTTCCATATCTGTTATTTGAGTTCCATAAAGAAGATTATTTAAAATTGTCAAAAATTTATTCGCAATCTTATTTTTGAGTATAAATTTCTTGCTATTTTCAGGATTAGCAAATCTTGACCCATATACAACATCGGCTTCATCATTAATTAATAAAGGAAGAAGTTTATCATAATCGTCTGGCAAATATTCTAAATCAGCATCTTGTATAACAACAAAATCACCACTAACCTCTTTAAGTGCTGTTCTTATTGCAGCACCTTTTCCTTGATTTTTTTCGTGAAATAAAACCCTATACTTTTCTGTTAGTCCATTTAAAATTTCTCTTGTTCCATCAGAAGACGCATCATCAACTAAAATCATTTCTTTTTCAAGTCCAGAAAAATTTGCCTGCTCAATTTTTTCCAATATTGATAACAAAGTGTCTTTTTCATTATAAATGGGAACTATTATACTAACCTTTTTCATTTTTTTGCCAATTAATGTACTAAAACCCTGAAATATATTGTATAATGAAATAAAGAGTTTGTTAATTTGTTAAGGATTTGATATGCCGACAAAACAAAATATGCAAGAAAACATTGAAAACGCTCACGTTTTATTAAATAAATCAATTGAATCCTATAGCAAAAAGAAGTGGAAAAATGCTTTAACTGATTTATCATTAGCATATAAAGTCTTTTTGGCTCATAAGAAAATAGACTACGTCTCAATTTGTCTTTCTTTAACTGCACTTATTAAATATTTGAGCAAATCTGAAGGTTATTATAATTCTCTCATGCTACTTGAAGATGCAAAATTCCTTTCAGATAATGCCGAAAACAGAGAAGATAGTATTATAAATCGTTTTGCTTTTGCAGAAGTTTACTACTACGAAAAAAAGTATAGTGATGCTCTTTTATATTTAACAAACATAGAAAAAGAACTAAACGATTTTCCAATACTAAAAGCAAGAGCGACAGAATTAATTGAAACAATAAATAATAAACCACAAAAAACTCAAAAAAATAAAAGCCAACTTGATACAACTTTGGTTTTAGCCCTTTCAAATATTGCAAGAGCCGTAAATGCTGAAACTAATATTGATAAATTACTTATAACAATTGCCGAACAAACAAAATTTGTACTAAACGCTGACAGATGTACCGTCTTTCTATATGACAAAGAAAAAAATGAATTATGGTCAAAAGTAGCATTAGGTCTTGAAAGTAGCGAAATTCGTTTTTGCGCAGACAAAGGTATTGCTGGAGCCGTTGTTAAAAAAGGCAAGACAGTAAGAATTAAAGATGCTTATCGTGATAAAAGATTTAATCCTGATATTGATAAAATAACCGGATATAAAACATACAACATGCTTTGTATGCCTATTCACAACATCAAATATGAAATTATTGGGGTATTCCAAGTATTAAATAAAAAAAGTGGTAATTTCACAGATTCTGATGAAGACATACTTTTTGCAATAGGCACAAATGCTGGTATTGCTATTGAAAATAATCTTCTATTAAATATCCAACAAAATATGTTAGAAGAACAAACTCAGATGTTTGAAAGCCTTATGGATGCGCTTGCCGTTTCAATAGATGCTAAAGACAGTTTAACACTCGGTCATTCAGCAAGAGTAAGATTATATTCCGAGTTAATAGCAGAACAAATGGGGCTTGATACAAATGATATAAATATCATTTCAAAAGCAGCAATGCTCCACGATATTGGAAAAATTGGAACTAAAGATGCAATTTTACAAAAACAAGGAGCACTTACAAAAGAAGAATATGAACATATTAAAGAGCATGTAAAAATTACTTATGACATACTTTGCAGAACAAATATTAATGCAAAATTTAAAGAGATAACTGAAATTGCTTCATCTCACCATGAAAAATATAACGGAACAGGTTATTTTAGAGGGCTAAAAGGAGAAGAAATTCCTCTAGGTGGAAGGATTTTGGCAGTTAGTGATGTTTTTGATGCTATTACTTCAGTTCGTCACTATCGTGACAGAATGCCAATTAAAGATGCATTAAATATTATTGTTAACGGCAAAAATGAACATTTTGACGCAAAAATTGTTAATGCCTTTTTAGAAATTACTTGCGATAAAATAACTGATATTTTAGTTTCAGAATATAAAATGATTATTTCCCAGAAAGATAAAAAATTATTATCTAAACTTCCTCTCAATCAATTTGTAGAAATATTAAATAAAGAAAATCCAATAAAATCTGAACAAAACATAATAAATACATTCAACAAATACTATGTAAGAAAAAAACAGGAAGTTATAAATGTATAACATATTGATTGTGGAAGACCACGCACTTATACGATTTGGGCTTAAAACCGCGTTTGAAACAAAAGATTTCATTGAAAATATATATGAAACTTCGAGCGGCGAAGAGGCAGTTGATATCATTAAAAAAGAACACATTGATGCAGTTATTATGGACTTAGGGCTTCCTTTTATGAATGGAATAGAAGCAACTCAAGCCGTAAAAGAAATTAACGAAAATATCAAAGTTATTATTTTAACCTCCCATATAACAGAAGAAGAAGTCTTAAACTCAATAAAAGCAGGGGCTAGAGCATATTGTTCAAAAGATATAAACCCTGAATCACTTGCAAATATAGTATTAACTGTTCTAAAAGGTGCTCTGTGGTTTGACCCAAAAGTAGCAGATATCGTAACAAATATGCTTTCAAGTAACAAAAAAGTTTTAAATAGCGAAAATATGAACAACTACAACCTTACAGACAGAGAAAAAGATGTAATTGAATATTTATGCGAAGGTTTAACAAATAGTGAAATATCAAAACTACTAGATGTTAGCGTAAATACTGTTAAAGTTCACGTCAGTAGCATAATTCAAAAACTTGCCGTAGAAGACAGAACCCAAGTTGTAGTTAAAGCATTTAAACATTTCTCCAAAGGATAGAAGGGATTATACAATGCAAAGAAAAGAAACATTGTGCGTTTATTGTTCATCAAGTAATTTTTTAGATGAAAAATTTTATATTTTTGCAGAAGAATTTGGGAAAAAAATTGGTGAAAATGGTTACAATATGGTATATGGCGGAACGACTGTTGGGATGATGGGAGTTATCGCTAATAACGCATTGAAAAATGGTGCCGAGGTAATCGGTGTTATCCCCGAGAGAATAGCAAGTTTTGGATTAAAACATCCAGACTTAGCAAAGGTTATAATTACAAAAGATATGAGGGAGCGTAAAGCAACAATGGAAAAACATGCAGATGCTTTTATCACACTCCCAGGTGGATTTGGAACCTTTGAAGAAGTTTTTGAAATCCTTGTTGCAAAACAATTAGGATATCATAATAAACCCATTATTTTCTTTAATTTTGACGGATACTATGACAATATGTTCAAGATGTTTGAAAGCGTTTATTCTAACAATTTCGCAAAAGAAGAAATGAAAAATTTATATTTCATAACCTCAAGTATTGATGAAATGTATGAATATTTAAAATCATACAAACCTGTTGAAATAGCATTAAAATGGTAATTACATTTTTAATCTAGCATCTTACAAAGTGAAAATTTATTTTTCCACTTTATATTTCTGTGAATATATTTTTAATTCTTTCAACACAACCTTGTTGAGAATGAGACCATTCTCTATATGATATTCTTTCAACAAGAGCACCTGTTCTTTCCATCAAGGTTTGTTTTTTAATTTGAGTTTTGTTGGATTTAATATTATCTTCCACTCCATCACATTCAACAACAATTGTTCTACCTGTTGGGTCTTTAACTGTTAAATCACTACTTAATCCAGCAAGAGTTACCCCTGCTATAACTTCAAAACCTTCTGCTCTCAAGAAATTAGCCACTTCTTTTTCAAAAGAATTTTTATAAACATTTTCGTCAATTTTCATTTCTTCTTTTAATTTATTACGAGCAACGTATGCTTGAACAAATTCAATATAATCCTTTAATAAACCTGCTGGTAACGTTTTTGGATCTTTAGAAAGAAATATTATTTGTTTTTTCCTTGCACGAGTAATTGCAACATTGAATAAATTAGGTATTTGCAAGAACGTTAAACTTTGATTAAAACTATTATTTGCAACAGCCCAAGACAACATCATAATATCTCTTTCATCACCTTGGAATGTATGAGCAGTACCAACTTCTAGTCTGTGTTTTCTTATCATTGACTCAGTAAATATTTGAGCAATTGCTTTTTTAATTAATTCAACTTGCCCTCTAAATGGGGATATAATACCAACAGTTATTGGCTCATGATTTTCATCTGTTATTCGTTCATCTTCCTGAATAATTTCTTGCAATTTTTGCATAATCGCTTCAACTTCAGGCATGTTGCGAGTAACATCAAAATCCACTTTGCCATCTGGCACTTCAATAAACTCTAAAACATTGTCACTATTACATTGAGACATTATTCTAATTCTATCACCATAAAACTCTTTATTACTAAAATCAATGATAGGTGCATAACTTCTAAAGTGCTCATCTAAAAGAACAGGTTTTGTTGAATAATAATTTGCCAAATCAAACATTGAATTTGTTCTAAATCTCCACATTAATTGGTATTTATCTGGAATTTCATACTGGCTCATAAAAGACTGTTCTTTCGATTTTTCAAGGAAAGAAAGATGAGGAAGTTGTTTATCATCCCCCACTATCACCGCTTTTTTACATCTATATAAAATTGGCAAACAACTAGCAATATCGCATTGTGAAGCCTCATCAATAATCGCAACATCAAACATTGCAGGTTTTAATGGCAATGAATCAGAAACAGCATAAGTAGTTACACACCAACAAGGAAACGCTTCCATTAATGGTCTAAAATCTTCATCTTCTAATAATCTTATTTGAAGGTTTTTCTTTCTTGTAACTAACGCTTTTGTATGTACAATTAACCTTTGTCTTTTTATTTGATCGCGAAGTAAATTCTTTAATGAATTTCTTCTTTTTCCTTTTAAAATATCAATCGCAAGAGTTTTTTGTTTACGTTTAAGTCTTTTTATTTCATCTAACAATGAATGAATATTACCAATTTTTATAATCTGCATTTCAATATGACGTGCTTTTGCAGCCAACCTTGCAGTCGTTAATTCGACTTTTAATCTATCTATATTTTCAATATCAGGTCTGAAATTTTTATTTTGTATAATCTTTTTCAATTGATGATTAGCAAATTTTACAGAAATATCAACAAAGAAACCTTTTTTCTCAAAGTTTTTTTCTAAATTTTTAACAGCATTTTCGATATCATCAACTTCTTGCATTGTGAGTTTTCCAGTTAAAAACTGTAATTCCCCAATTTGTTTTACTTTATCGTCGTGTTCTTTTATTACATCATGCCATTCATTTTCAAGTTTAATAATTTGTTCACATTTATTTTCTTTATCTCTAATAGATAAAACTAATTTCTGCATATCTTCAACATCTACAAGCAGTGAATTTTCAAAATTTGTATCTAAATCCACCTTGTTAGAAATTAAATCTTGAAGGTCAAATGATAATTGCTTTTGATAATTTGCTCTACCTGCTCTTAACGCAAGATATGGAGCGCCAAAACCATTTACTCTATCTGCAACAACATCAGTCGCTTTATCCATTCTTGAAGCAACTAAAACTGTTTTTCCAGTAGAAACAAGGTGGCAAATAAGGTTAACTATTGTTTGGGATTTACCTGTTCCTGGAGGTCCATATACCGCCAAAATACTATTATCTTCAAGATTTTTTATAACATCTTCTTGCGAATCACTCAAAGACAGTGGCGTTACAGCTACAAAATCTTTTAGATTTGTATCTTTGATTGGCTTTGCAGCCATTTTTCCTTTGCCTTGCAAATATTCTTCATTTACAACATTTAATGCTGTTTCTCTAATAATTCCCGATGGCTGTTCTGCAATCTGTGTTAATTCATACAATACACCTGCTGTAACTAAAGGACGCTTTGTAAGAATAATCGCATTTTTATTTGTTAAAACAACTTTATCCGCTTTTAAACTTTGTTTTGGCTTTTCACCACTTTGTATATCTTCTATAGTTTCTTCTAAGTTTTCATAATTGATTTTTCTATCTTCATAAAAACTTGCCGCATCCTTTTCAACATTATTTTCAAGTGTTTCTTCATCAGAAAGTTCTATTTCCAAATCAGGGATTAAAGACTTCAATGTAGTCAAAAATACATTTAAATCTTCTTCTTTTAATGGCAATTTTGGAACAACATCCAATAAGCCATCTAACATATTATCAATTTCATCTTCTTCGCCAGACAAATTCATTAAACTTGTTAATGCCGCAGTATTTAAGGACAAACCTTCTTCCAATAACGAACACTCAATGTTCACTCCGTTTCTTTCCAATTTACAAGCAGAATACAAAAGCGGTGTAAGAAACTCATTTTTTCTCTTGGTTTTAGCATTTTTGCCAACTAAGAACAAATAACCATATATTAAATATTTATCTTTTTGGCTATTTTCGCTTAATAACATTAATTCCGTTAAATACGAATCTGCCCCATCTAGTTTCAATGGCTGAGGAAATTCTGTAAACATTCTTTCTTTATCAAGAAGTGTAGGATGATCAGTTTTTTTATTATTCTGTGTTTCAAGAAAAATCCACTTATTATCCTTATCTTGCTTCAAATTTCTAAAAGTCGAACTTTGCACCTCTTCACGAACGCAATCGTGCAAATAAAGACTTAATTTTTTTATAAAACTATTGTGAAATGCTGAATTTAATATTTTTGTGGCTTCTTGAAGCATGTTTACACCTATTTTGTCACTATAATCCAACAAAATTATATCATTTCGGTACTAAAAGCATCTCATACAAAAAAATGATTATCCCAATTCACATTTGAACATCAGTCTAAAAAATGGACATTTGGTTAATATGTTCTTTATATCTGAACACTTATTATAATGCTATACATATTCCACTCTCACTCGTAAACTGTTTGACCGAATTTTTCGGTCTTTTTTTTATGTAAAAAGTTCTTTTATGTATGGAACAAACACAATTAAGCCTATAACAACACTTATCATTGATACAAATAAAACCATTCCTGCAGACATATCTTTTGCCATTTCAACAAGTTTTGAATAATGATTTCTATAAACCGCATCTAAAGTAAATTCAATTATTGAATTTAAAAGCTCACATATAAGAACAATTGCAATCATTATTATCAAAATACACAAATCAGAATGAGAAACTTTTAAACAAAGAGCAGCAATGACTACAATAAAAGCAATTATAACTTCTATTCTAAAATTTCTTTGGGAAAATAAAGCAAGTTTTAGACCTCTTATTGCATTTGAAAAACTTTTTTTAACACTTGATGATTTGAACTTAGTCATAGAACAACAGCCTTTGCGTTATTTTGTTTTTCAACCATATAATCATATTCAACTTGATTTTGGTGATCAAATCCAAGAAGATGCAATATTCCATGACTTATAAGATAATACAATTCTGAATCAAAAGTAACATTATTTTCAATTGATTGCTCTTTTATTTTATCAAGAGAAACAACAATTTCACCAAGATTTATCTCATCATCAAAAATAAATCTTTCATCTGGCTCAGAATCTGCAAACAATGCAAATGTAATAACATCAGTTGCACTATCTTTATCCCTATATTCTTTATTAATCCTATGAATTTCTTCGTTATTGCATAAGACAATATCAAATGAAATTATACTAAATTTATAATCTTTCAAACAAGATTTTGAAAAAACATCAACATCTTCAAGCAAATGCGCAGTAATTTTAATTGTATCATTAAACACTTTTACTTCATCAATATCAAAATCAGTATAAGTATTTTCAACAAAGGCATTTATTGTTGTCATGCATTCTCCTGAGAGTTATTTTCTTTTTCTTTTATATCATCAATCGTTTGTTGATATTTAATTCTTTTATGAAAAACTGAACGAAGAACCCTTGAAAGAGTCGCCGCAATGATCTTTATGTCTTTCAACGTTAATGGACTATCAGACAATTGATTATCATCAAGTCTATCTCGAATGATTTTATTTATAAGAGCATCCAATTCTTCTTGTGAATGGTCTTTTAATGTTCTTGATGCGGATTCGACAGCATCAGCAATCATAAGAATTGCCGTTTCTTTTGTATTCGGTTTAGGACCTGTATATCTAAATTGCTCTTCTTTTACGTTTTCAATACCTTCTTGCTGAACTGCTTGATTATAAAAATAACTTGCCAAAGAATCACCATGGTGCTGAATAATAAAATCTTGTATTATAACAGGAATATGATATTCTTTTGCAAGAGCAATACCATCTTTTGTATGTGAAGTGATAACCATTTTACTAGAACGTGGGGTTAATTTTTCATGAGGATTTTCAATACCACTATATGTTTGATTTTCTACAAAAAAGAGTGGTCTTACAATTTTTCCAACATCATGATATAACGCACCAACTCTTGCAAGTATTGGATCTGCACCAATTGCTTCAGCCGCGGATTCTGCTAAATTTGAAACTCTTAAACTATGTTCAAATGTACCAGGAGCAGTTTCGTGCAATTTTTTGAGCAATGGTTGATTGTAATCACCAAGTTCAGCCAATCCAAATTCAGTTATAACTTTAAATACATTTTCAAATATTGGGATCATACCAAGAGCAAAAATTCCAGATACAAATCCATTTAGAATACCAGTTAATATATCTTTTAAAAGTCTATCTATACCCAAATCATAGTAAACACAGATAATGATTACAGCCATAGAAACAGCTGTAAATGCACCAACCTTAACAATATCAAATCTCCTTGAATACTTAACAGTCGTTACCCCAATTGTTGAAACAATAACAGAAAGAATAAACACTGACATAGCCAAAGCAGAAAACTGCAATGATAAAGTTATAATTGTAAGCAAAGTAACAGTTATAAAAAATGATGTTCTTGCATTTAAAAATACAGAAAGAATTATTGCAAAAAATGGGAATGGAAGTATAAATACAGACCAAGATGGTGGCAATAAAACTGATAAAATCGCCATAAATATTGCTAACACACCCACAATTGAAAGATGTTTTTTGTTTAAAAACTTCGGTTCAAAATATTTTAAATAAAAGAACACGGTTGAAACACCAATACAAACCAAACAGAAAATGCCTAAAATACCTTTGAAATTTATTCTTAAAATATTATATCCTGCTTGGCTTAAAGCTTCTTTTTTTATTTGAGTAACAGGCTCACCTATTTTTACAATGGTATCTCCTTTGCTATATTTAACCATTATTGGAGAAACCATCTCTCTTGCATTTTTTCTAGCAAGATCTGTCGCCACCTCATCTATTATCATATTTGGAACAATGACTTGTTCTAATAGTGCTGTTATAACGCTTATTTGATTTTTTGTAGTACTTACCTCTACATTTCTTCTAATCATTGCAGGCAAAGTACTTTCTTCAAAATCTTGTTCTGTAACACCCTCATTTAAAACTGCAACAAGCGTTTTTTCAGAAGCACGAAAAACTTGATTCAATATTTCTTCATTTGAATTTAACAAAAATGAAATTGTAAATACTTTATTTTGATTATCTGATATATCAAATATAGACTCTAATTCTTTTTGTTTATCTTTCGTAGAAACATCTCTATTTCTAATTTCAATAATTAAATTTATTATTTCATTTAAATTATTTTTAATATATGTATCATCTGCTGGAGCATATACAAGACTGACTTTTCTTGCTACTTCTCTTCTTCTTTTTTCTGTCTTAATACTATCTACAATTTCAATATCTTTTGGCGCAACAACAGTTACTTTACTTATGTTATCAGAGTCAACTATTGTCTGAAAGAAAAAATACTTAGAAACAATAATTCCTGTAAATAAAAGAATAAATCCGGCAATTAACAACGAATTTATGACCATATTTGGAGACTTAAAAAATTCAAGAAGCCTATTTATATTAATTTTTCTCATATTTTAATCACTTATTATTAATAAATTATCTTAATTTTACAACAATTCATACTTTTTGCAAATCGAGCGTAATAGTTTGAACTTTTAATATATAGAATATATAATTATCCTAAGGAAGATAGTATCAAACATTAAAGAATGTACGTTAAGAATAAATTTTTAAATAAGATATTTAAAATAGCCATTGTACTTATTGTTTTAGAGTGCGCTTATTTATATGCTCTTCCTCCAATTTTAAATAACTTTGTTCCTAATGATGTTATTGAAAATTTCATTGAAAAGAATACT
>JAFQOI010000035.1 GCA_017403285.1 bacterium | reverse complement strand
AGCAGTAAACGATACATCAAGCGTTGTTGCGGCAGGATATGCCTTTTCAGAAGCGGCAGGCGATTTTGCCACAATGGTAAAGCTCACCCGTACACTTTCCATTATCCCCACAGTTATCACCTTTGCTCTTATCAGTGCACACCTTAAACGCAAGGAAGCTGGAGCAAACGGCGAAGCCGTCAAGGCAAAATTCAGCCTTACAAAAATTATCCCTTGGTTTATTCTCGGATTTTTAGCACTTACTGTTATAAACAGCTTCGGCGTAATACCTGCGGCAGTTTCTTCGGGAATGAAGGACATAAGCAAGTTCCTTATGATTTCTGCCCTTGCGGCAATCGGACTTAACACAAGCTTCAAGGATATGAAGAAATCAGGCTTTGCACCAATGCTTCACGGATTTATCATCTCCGCACTGGTAGTTGTGGTTGCTATTGCTGTTGAGTATTTTATGGGAATAGTATAATCACAAATACAATATATAAATAGCAACAGCCCCGTATCTGACGGTTTGAATGTCAGATACGGGGCTGTTGCTTGCACAGGAACTTGCGGAAGGCAAGCAGATATTACAGCGTATGCAAAACTGCCTTGGAAAAATTGAATGCATAGGACCTGCTCATTACGAATGAGCTACACTACTATACTTCACAAGCAGATAGTGTATGTATATAAGTCCAAGTTTGGAGAAGTTTCCCAACACAGCTTGAAAATGGCTTGTTTTCGTTAGTCTTTCATTTGGATATAGTGAAAATACGACATGATAAATAATAATCATTCGGCTTTATCTAAAATATCGTTTTGCATCTTTGGTAACCAAACAATAACCAAAATAGTTATGCAAGTGAGTATCTATGATTTAAAAGTGGAAAATTAACAATTTACATAAACTGACAAATAGAAGGCGTTAATCTTCACGAAGTTAGTGAAAAGCGCAGAATTTAGAACCCTTTTTTCTTGATTTTTTATCAAAAAGTGTTATAATATAAAATATATGGAGAAAAATTCTGGATAAATATCAAACAAATCCCAGTTGTCCCAAAAATAATACAACGTTTTGTGATAAAATAAATAAAAGTATCGAAAAAAGGAAAAATAATTATGGATTTCAAACAATTTGAAATAAAAATCTCATACAAAAGTGTTGGAGAATCAGCTTTTTGTGAAATAATAAATCCTCTTTTATCTTGTACTAAAAGTTACAAGAGAAGCGTTGGTTTCTTTAGTTCTTCTTCTCTTACTTTCATCGGTAATGGAATATTAGATATGGCTCGCAATGGCGGAACTGTATTTTTAGCAACTTCACCCAAATTAAGTGCTGAAGATATTGATGCTATTCATTATGGATACGAAGCAAGAGAAATAATCGAGAAAAGATTTATATTTGAAGTAGAACAAGCTATCCGAGAAATGGACGATTCAAATGTGGAATTGCTATATAACCTAGTCAAAGAGAAGATAATCGAAGTTAAAATAATAAGAAAAAAGAATGGAATGTATCATGACAAACTTGCTATACTCGAAGATTTTTCGGAAAATACTATAGTTTTTGTTGGGTCAAACAATGAAAGTTATAATGGATATCATGAAAATTATGAGAAAATAAGAGTATATAAAAGCTGGATTGACTCAGAAAGAGTATCTGACGAAATTGAAGAATTTGAGAGCATTTGGGATGACGATAACGACGAATTAATTATTTACGAATTTAATGAAGCGTTTGAGAAAAAATTATTGGAGAGAATAGAGCACAAAGGACCTTTTACTCAAAAAAAGGAAAAATACGATATAAGGCCGTATCAAGCTACAGCTAAAGCTAATTGGATTGATAAGGGACATAATGGCTTTTTTGTAATGGCAACAGGCACAGGTAAGACGATTACTTCGTTGAATGCTATAAAAGAATTTATATATGAAAACAGACTATTAACCGTTATAGCTGTACCATATAAACATCTTGTAAATCAGTGGTATGAAGACGTAAAATCTTTTTTTAATGATGCATATATTCATCTAGTGCATGGTGAAATAAAGAACGCAGAGGAAAGAATATATGCAAGTTACTGCTTAGCAAAGAACAAATATAAACCTCTTATTGTTATCACAACAATTAAAAGCTTTTTTTTGAATAGATATGCTTCACTATATGATAAAATATCATTTGAAAAGTTGTTAATTGTTGATGAGGCTCATAATTTCATAAATCAAATATCAGATGAGCTTTCTTTAAAATATCCCTTTAAGTTAGGATTATCTGCTACACCTGTTTTCGGAAAGGATAAAGAGAAATCTGAACGTTTATTGAATTGGTTTGGTGGAATAGCAATGAATTTTCCTATTGAAAAGGCTATTGGAAAATACCTTGTAAACTACGAATATCATCCTATTTTTGTAAACGCTACTCAAAAAGATGAGGAAAAGTTTTCAAAAGCAACTTCACTGATGCTATCTGGTATAGACCCTGTAAAAAATATTATAATAGATGAAGAAAAATTCACACTTGGATATAGAGGCAGACTTCGTGCTATATCAATGGCGGAAGAGAAAATTACTAGAATTGATGAAATATACTCTTATGTAAAAGATAAAGACCATACAATTATTTACTGTAGCGATGGTAAATTATTTTATGATAATTCAAATGATGGTATTCAAGAAATACGACATCTTGAATATATGCTAAGTTTAATCAATCGTTCTATCTTAAATAATTCCAAAGATGTTAAGGCCTCGAAATTTACTGCGACTGAAGATGTTGCTACAAGAATGAGATTAATAAATGCATTCAATAAAGGCTTAATTAATTATTTGGTTGCTATACGTTGTCTTGATGAAGGAATAAATATTCCCTCAATAAAAAGTGCATTAATTTTATCAAGCAATGATAATTATAGAGAATTTGTTCAAAGAAGAGGTCGTATTCTTAGGTTGTATGATGATGGTACTTGTAAAAAAGAACTTGCACATATTTATGATGTTATTGTACTCCCTTCTGATGATAATTCATCATTTGCTGAAATAGAATTGCGACGATACTTGGAATACAGTAAACTAGCAGTGAATCATACCTCTCTTGAGAACGATTTACATTTGTTACTTGATAGGTATAATCTTACATTAGATGACATTTCATTTGATAATGAATTTTTAAATGGAGGCGATTTAGATGAGTAAAGTTAAAATTTCTGCTGAAGAATATAAAAAACAGATTTTGAAAGTGGAAAAAGAATCATTGTCAAACATTATTAAAACCGATGATAAAACAATGGTTTCAAAAATAATAAACACATTTGAGAGGTTGAAAAATGATACTGAATAATATTATGTTGGAAAACTTCAGATGTTATTATACCAAAAATGAAATAGAATTAAATAGTAATGGAAAAATTACTTTGATATATGGAGATTCTGGATATGGCAAATCTTCATTATTACAATTCTTTCGATGGATGTTTTACGGTGACCCCGATTTTGGTAATCACAATGACAAGCCTCTTTTTAACTTAACAGCTTTTTCCGAGAAAAAGTTAGGAGAAACTTTAAGTGTTTCAGGAAAGATTGAATTTGAGCATTTGGGAATAAAATACTGCTTAACAAAAATTCTCAATTACAAAGTTGCTATTACAGCAAAAAACACTCTTGTTGAGAGTAGTGAACAGGTTCTTCAAGTGTTAGAAGATAATGATTGGAAGGACTATACTGGCGATATTGCAAACAAAATTAACGCAATTCTACCAAATGGTCTATCTAAATATTTCTTTCTTGATGGAGAAAAAGCTCGTGAGCTTGTTTTAAACTCAAATGATTTAAAAAAAGCTATTCACTCGTTATTTGGGATAGATGTTTATGCAAACGCTTTGTCTCATGTAGGCAATAAAAGCAAAAAAAGCTCTGTCCTTGGCTATTATACAAACAAAATGGCTTCTGAAATGAATGCAAGTGTTGGTGATCTGTCTGTCGAGGAGTTAACTGAAACAATTCAGGAATTGTACGATGAAATTGAGGCTATGAAAGAAAAGCGCAAGGAAATAATGGCTGAAATTGAATCCAAAGATGCAAGACGTGATGAAATATTCAAGGTTCTTGGAGAATCAAGCAACAAGAACACTATTAAGGAGCTGATTGAAAGAAACAATTCTTTAATTAAGCAATGTCAGGAAAAAATCAAGGAAACCAAAAGAAAAATAGGAGATTTATACTATAAGTGTTACCCGTATCTCTTGCTTTCCAGAATGACTACATATAGTAGTGAAGTGCTTAGAAAAAAGAATTCAGAATTAGCAAAGAGCCAAAAATCTGTATTTGAAAATTTAAAGAAAGAATTATTAAAAGAAATTCAAGAAAAAGGAATTTGTGTTTGTGGAAGAGAATTAGACGAGGAATCCTGCAGAAGAATAGAAGATATAATTAACATTATGCCCCCAGATTCTTATACATATCAATTTGGCCAATTTGTGTCTCGTGCTAAAAGACAAATAAGGTTGTCCAACGATGAAATTATGAAATACTCTCAGTATGTTTTGGATATTTCAAACTACGAGAAACAAATATCTGACTTTGAAGCAAATAATAACGAAAAATTTGATGACTTGAAGCGGCTTGAAGATGCATCAACTCTCGTGGAAGAACTTGAAAGAATAAAAACGGAAACAGCGGCATTAAACACACAAAAAAGTGGCTACGAAGGCAAAATAGCAAAGAAAAAACAAGTATACGAAATGTCAAGAAGAGAATTGTCTGCTGCTATGAAAAATAGCAAGGTGTCTACAAAGTATAAGGAAAGAATACAAATTTTCGAAGAAATCAAAACCTTATTGGAAGAAGAAAAGAAGCAACGTGAAAAAGATGTAAGACATACACTTAATAAATGTGTTCGTGAAATATTCAAGCAACTTACTACACAAACTGAATTGGACATAGATAAGATTCAATTTGTAAACGACGATTTCTCCTTAAGAACAACATATCTTACTGGTGGACAATTAGCGGTAGATGAATATTCTTATGTTATAGGAATTATTAAAGCTCTTCAAGAATGCAATATGGAAAACAACGAGAGTCCAATCATTATTGATGCACCATTCGCTTTCACAGGAAACAAACAATCTGAGCATATATTTAAGACGTTGCCAACTGTGTCAAAGCAAACTGTTCTGCTTACACTTGATCTAAATAAGATTAAGAATGTTCTTGATAACAAAGCTGTTTATGACTTGTATGTTATTGATAACGAGTCTCAAGAGAAGGCTTCTATTATTAAGGGGGATGTAAATGAATTTAACTTCTGATATTATGTTATCTCACCCACTTTGGGAAAGAGCTGACAACGAATTGTGTGATAAAGATTCAATAGGACTATTTGGTCGATTAGTCGATGTATATCTTGTTGCTTGTGCCATCGGCGTGAAGGCTGATATATCAATTACTGAAATTAAAGAACCTCTTATTCCAAACAAATCAATAGGTAGAAATACATATCTTAGTCAAACAAATACAGACCTGCATGAAACTTTAGATTTTCTACTTCAAAATGCGCTGATTAACTCCAAAACCATTAATTATGATGTTGAAGAACGTTTAAAAATGGCTTTTGACCCAGACTATAATGTACCTAAATTTATTCCAGCAGCTTTTTTAACAGGATTTGCAAATTATGGTATAGAAAAGATTTTTGAGACTATAGATTCATCCTCTCCTTTAGTCGCGATTGATGAATTAAATATTTTTTTAAATGATTTAGTTGATTCAGACTATGATGACATCTTGCGAAAAATCACATTAGAAGAGGTTTTGGAATAAAATAATCTTATTAAATATTGACAATTTGCTTTCAAAATGATATACTTAAGTATATACTTAAGTATATCATTTTCTTTTTAGGAGTATGCAATGAATTATACATATAAGTTTCCTACCGTGAGAGGAATACAATCAAATCGTGAATATTATATTTCTATGATACCTATGAAATTACTTTCAAAGCTTTTTCCTGCTGATGAAGAGAATGTTTTACCCGAATATAGAGCACAAAGAAGAATAAATGAATCTCGAATACCTGAAATAAGAGACTATATATTAAATAATAGGAATACGTATGTGTTTTCAGCATTATCAGCTTCTATTGATGGGAATTTTAAGTATTATCCGTCGGAAGTAAGTAATGATATCGGCGTTCTTGAAGTGGACATGGATTCCGTTTTCTTAATTAATGATGGACAACATAGAAAAGCAGCAATAGAAGCAGCTATTATCGAGGATTCATCTATTGGAAATGAAACAATTTCCATTGTTTTCTTTAAAGATGAAGGACTGTTAAAAAGCCAACAGATGTTTACTGATTTAAACAAACACGCAGTTAAAACATCAAACTCTTTATCTACGTTATATGATTCAAGAGATGAACTGGCAGTTGCAACCAAATCAGTTATAGAAAATGTAAATTTCTTGAAGAAATACACCGATAAAGAACGTGATATTTTGGGTAAAAATTCCTCTAATTTATTTACACTTACAAGTATTTATAAAGCTAATCAAAGAATAATTCATAATAACGAATGTTCAGAATCAGATACAAAGTTTTTAATTGCATTTTGGAATACCGTAACCACTAATATATCTGAATGGAATGAACTACAAGAAAGAACATTAACAAAAAAAGATTTGCGTGAGAATTATATAACAACGCTTGCTATTACAATTAATGCGTTTGGACGATTGGGCAGATACTTTTATGATAATAAAGATGTAGATATGAATATTTTTTTGAAAAACTTATCTTCAATTGACTGGTTGCGTTCTAATCGTGAAAATTGGTTAGGAAGAGCAATTAGGAATGATGGGAAAATAAAGAATAACGAAGAAGCTGTCATATTAACTTGTACAAAAATCAAAATGTTATTAGGGATTGATTTAACAAAAGAAGAAGAATATAAGGAAAAGCAATTTAATGGAAGGAAATAATATGTCGTACAGTGGTAAGTTTTTAGTGTTCGAAGAGATAATTCAAGAAATGTCAATGGTGTATCAACATGATAAAAGACCGTGGATGATAGGCTATAGTGGTGGAAAAGACTCTACACTATTATGTTGTTTAGTGCTTGAAATGTTGGAAAGACTTCCAAAATCAAAGCGTAACAAGAAAGTTTACATTGTTTCTTCAGATACACTTGTTGAAAATCCGATAGTCAGAGACTATATGCACAGAATGTCAAATCTCATAAATACAGTTGGTACAACACTAAATGTAAAAGCAGACATTATTTATCCCAAAAGTGAAGATACATTTTGGAGCAAAGTGATAGGCTTGGGATATCCAACTCCTGAACCACCGGGTTTTCGCTGGTGTACTGAACGTCTAAAAATTCATCCAATGAACGAATACACGTTAAACACGATAAAAAACAACGGTGAAGTTATTCTATTATTAGGTGTTCGAAAGGCTGAAAGCGTATATAGAGCGAATAATATACGTTCTCGGGAAATTGATGGGAAGCTATTAGTTCCCCATAATGACATTGAAAATGCATATGTATATAATCCACTCACAGAAATCCCCAATGAACTTGTTTGGGAGTTTTTGTTAAAAGATGAAGCAAAAACCCCTTGGGGTTCTGACAACAAGTATCTTTTCTCGTTATATCAAGGTGAAAATCTTGGTGAAGAACAGAGTGTAATAGGAGAAATAGATAAAGAAAAAATACCAATTACAGGTGCTTCACGCTTTGGATGTTGGATATGTACAATGGTAAAAGAAGATAAATCATTGCTTTCCTTTATTAAACGTGGTGAGACATGGTTAATTCCATTAAGGGAATATAGAAACTGGCTCGTTGAGCTTCGTACTACACCTTCTGCAAGAGAATATAAAAGACGAAATGGAACGATGTATAGAAAATCAGATGGAGAACTTGGGCAGGGCCCTTTTACATTGGAAACTCGTAAGGAGATGTTGAGACGACTGCTTGAACTTGAAGTAGAAACAGGACTTTCGCTTATTACAATTGAAGAATTAAAGTCTATTGATGCAATGTGGGATAAAGAAGGTGATTTATCACGCAGGTGTTTAGTGGAGATATACTCCGAAATAAAAGGTGAAAAACTTCCGTGGGATATTTACAAAACTCCAATATTCCCTGAAGAAATTATAGAAGAAATAAAAATGCAATGTATCGAAAATAATGTGGAATTTGAATTGATTTCTAAGCTTATCATAGAAATTGAAGCTAATAAAAACTATAGTCGCAATTCAATTCTTACAAAAGCTTTTGACAAAATTATAAATCAAGGATGGTTACATTTTGAGAGCATTGAAAGAGGTTTAAGTAATGAAGATTAATAAAATAACATTGAATAATTTTGGCTCTTATGAAGATGTAAATATCCTTGATTTTAACACAAATACAGAGAATAATATTATCCTTATAGGTGGTAAAAATGGAGCTGGAAAAACTACATTATTTACTGCTATAAGACTATGCTTATATGGTTATATGAGTATGGGACATAAAAATATTAATGGACATTATACGAAAGCAATTACAAAGTTAATAAATAATTCCGCAAAATTAAATAAGCCGACTACTGCTTACGTTTCGCTGGAGATAGAACTCAATAATGGACAAGGAGTTGACGTATATCTGTTAACCCGAATTTGGACATTATCTGACACATTATCCGAAAAATTTCAGATTAGAAAGAACGGAATAGACTTGACGGCTGAAGAAATAGGTGACTTTGAAAAATACCTTTTATCTCTTATTCCTCCTGAGTTGTTTAATTTATACTTTTTTGATGGTGAAAAAATTGCAGATTTCTTCCTAAACGATGGTAGCAACGAGCGAATAAAAGACGCTTTTTTAACATTATGTGGATATGATACTTTTGATATCATGCGAAAAAACTTTAAACGTATTAGTTCTTCTAATAGCGAAAGTTCACCTATTTTGTCGGAGTATATCCAATATAGAGATAATTATTTTATACTTAAAGATAAATGGAAAGAATTAAACACTTCGATAATTGAATGCAAAACCGAACTTGATATGTGTAACTCAGATATTATATCTTTGGATAAAAATTATTCTCAAAACGGTGGCATCACACAGGAAGAGTGGAATAATAAACTCAATTGCATAAAGGAAGAAGAAAGAAAACGCGAAAATTGGAATTCGATATTAAAAAAATGGGCTAATGATATAATTCCATTTATTATGATTCGCCCCTTGATTTCAGAACTTCGTCAACAAATCACAAACGAAAGTAATAACACAAAGTGCAAAAATTTCTGCGATGTATTAAATTCAAAACCAATATCAGTCTTATTCTTAAATAGTGAAGATAAACAACTTCGTTATAGAATTGAAGAAATCGCAAAAAAAGAATTCGGTGATAATGTAAATTCGATTCTTGATTTATCATTAGAACAAAGTGCAACGCTTATTTCTGTTATTGATAAGATTTTACAATTTGATGATGAAAATGTATTAAAATGTAAAAAAAGCATAAAAAAATCAATTTCTAAATCGGCGAAAATTCGTAAAGAGCTTGAAAATAGTAGCGTGTCATCGGTGCAAGAATATATGTCAAGCAAAGCTGAACTTCTTGAAACTAAAAGTAACATTTTGAGCAAATTGAACTCACTAGAAATAAAGTTTTCTGAATTGGAAGAAAAATTGAAAATACAAGGAGCAAATCTTTCCAAAAAGCAATCGCAGCTTGAAAGCGAGTTAAAAAAAGCTTCAATAAATGATATTTCAGCAAAAGCAATCATAATGCTTGATAATTTACAGAAAAAACTATATACCAAGCAGATACGAAAAGTCGAAGATTTTTTTCGCAAAGAAATTCACACATTAATGAGAAAGACAAAGTTTATAGATGATATTGAAATTGATGAATCGTTTAATGTTAAAATATTTAGGATAGAAGAATTTTCTTCATCAAGATTATTTGATATTTTTACTTCTAACAGCGAGGAACAAATTGTCGCACTTTTAGGTAAAAAGGCAATTAATTCTTTTCTTGAAGATGAAGGTCTATCTTCGCTAGGTGAATTTAATAAGCATAAACTAACGAAAAGTAAAAAAATGTATAAACTTCCCTTGGAAATTGATAAAACCTCTCTTTCAAATGGAGAAAAACAAATATTTATTATGTCGTTATATCATTCTTTGGTACAACTATGCAATCATGACATCCCATTTATTATTGATACACCTTTTGCTCGAATTGATACTGAACATAGAAATAATATTTCTAAATATTTTTTCAGTAAACTCAAGGGGCAAATCTTCATTCTATCAACAAATGAGGAAATTAATTCGAGTCATGTTCAAATACTGAAAGAAAAAATTCTCGCAACTTATATGCTTGAAAACACAGATAACAAGCGTACAATGATTATGAAGAATAAATATTTTGAGGTGTAGTCATGGTTTTTAAGATAAGAACGTCAAAAAAAGCAATGGAATATTTTGAAGCTATCAATTCCAGTGAAAATCTTCCTCCATTTATTTTATCGAAACTTGCGATAGCTATGTCTCTAAAAAATCAAAATCCTCTAAATGAGAATGATTTTAAAACTGATACATTAGGATTGGAGCTTAATCGTCAGACAATTACTGGAGAATACGACGACTTATTTAAATGTTTGATTGAAATGTATGAAAAAAAACATTTAAATGACGATGAATATTTTCAGAAATATTTGAAAGCTCATTTAGACAGAGGTGCACAAATGATTTATGGCGAATATAAATATGGAAGAGATTTTCTACTGCAATTACTAAAAAGTGAGAAAAGCTTATAATAAAATAACAGCGAGGTTTTATCCTCGCTGTTATTTTATTGCTTCATCGCTACATTAATAGACTTAACTAATTCAGTTGAGAATTCTAAAAATTCTTCAAGAAAAGAATTGCCAAAATAATTATCAAGTAATTGAACAATTTCTTCTTCATCCTGAAAAGTATGGATTTGTTCTTTTGGGTAATTTGAAAAGTGTTTTTCTATTTTGTCAATATAATTTTTGAAATTTGTGATGTCATTGAAATTTTTTCAAAAAGTTTTATATTAAAATTGTGACTTATAATTTGTT
>JAFQOI010000034.1 GCA_017403285.1 bacterium | reverse complement strand
GGTATGCAACAGTCTGAACACGCACAATAACCTAATAATGAAATGCGTGAGATGGAGTCAGAGGTAATCAGACCACTTAAAGAAGAACTCCATCCGCTACAATATGAAAGACATTAATTAATGTCTTTTTTGTTGTTGTAGTCAGTAGCCTTTTTATAGGTGAAAGTAACAGAAAGTATATGGAATCTTCACATATGAATAATACTGGTATTGCTACATTTGCAAATGATTGTGTATTTACAACACCAAACCCTGCACAAGCAAAAAATCCACAAGTACGAAATTCTATTGATGGTTTTCCTTGTTTACTTTATATTAATGATGAATTAGAGGGAGTTTATACATTCAACTTAGACCGTTACTCAACTAACTCTTTAGGTTATGATACGACACAATTTCCTAAATGTTTATCTTATGAAATTAGTGCCAACTCAGATAGTACTGCAGGTGCATTTGTCCCTTGGACTACTGCAACAGGTAAAACAGAAATTGATTATTTATCGGCAGATTTTAGATGTCGTTTCCCTGATAGTCGTGCTAACGGTGATGATGATTTTGCAGAATTAAAACGTCTAGTTGATTGGGTTGGTAATGCAACAGATGATATGTTTAGAGAACAAATTGAACAATATTTCAATTTAGAGTATTTAATTAGATACTATTTAACAGTACAATTATTTGGTTTGATTGATAACTTAGGGAAAAATACTATGTTAACAACTTTTGATGGTAATGTATGGTATATGCAATTATATGACTGCGATAGTTGTACTGGTTTGGATTAAGAGTGAGTCCAATTAAAATTCTCTCTGATTTTGCGAAAGCCTTAAAGGAAAAGGTAACGCTTTGGAAGTTTTAGCATATAATAAATAAAACAGTGTAAAAAAATAAAAAAAAGAAAGGAGGTAAAACAATGAATGGAAAAGTATATGTTTATTTTAATAAGAGAAAATTTGAACAAGAAGGAATTAAAAAATATTATGTTGGACAAACAAGTAGAACAATAAAAGCAAGAGCAAGAAAAGATGGAATTAGATATATAAAAAATAGTGAAACAAGTAAATTTTCAAACGCAATAAAAAAATGGGGATGGGAATCTTTTGAATTAATTTTTGTACAAGAAAATATAAAGAATCAAGATGAACTAAATGAACTAGAAAAATATTATATAAGATTATACAATTCTTTTGAAAATGGATATAATTCTACTTTAGGTGGAGATGGTGTTACGGGATGTAAACATGTGGGTATGTACGGCAAAGAATTTACTGACGAACACAGACATAAATTAAGCGAATCGCACAAAGGTTTAAACATCGGAGAAAATCATCCTATGTATGGAAAACATCATACCGAAGAAACCAAAACTAAAATAAAAGAAGCTAGAAAAAGACAAAAAAATATAGGTAATAAATATGAAAATATGACCGAAGAAGAAAAATATATTGAAAGGGTATTTAAAGAAGGTAAACCAATAACGTGTAATGAATTAGGAATTACTTTTTTAACAATAACAGAAGCAACACGTTATATGAAAGAAAAATATTCTTTAAATTGTCCAACAAGTAATTTAATAAAAGTATGTAAAGGTGAAAGAAACAAATGTGGAACTATTGAAATAAATAATAATAAAATTGATTTACACTGGTATTATGCTAAAACACCAACAACGACTGAGCGAGAGAACACTGAAAAGTGATGCAACAGTCTGAACACACGCTATATTCCTTGATTTACAAAAACGTGTGAGGAACGGTCAGAGGTAATCAGACCACTTTAAGAAGAACCGTTCCCGCCATCTTTTAGATGGTCAGTAGCCTAACGTGAGGCGAAAGTAACAGAATGAACACTGGAGCTATGAAATTTGATTCTGATATCGAAGTTGTTTCAGGGGTTTTCAATACTTCAAGTTCAAGATTATGGGAAAAATTAAGACGTAACTTCCCAACTCAAATTTTAGCACAATGGGAATATTTACGTTTAAATGAATTTACAGAAGAAAATATT
>JAFQOI010000033.1 GCA_017403285.1 bacterium | reverse complement strand
ATTTTTTCAATTTTTTCATAATCGTTGAGTCGTTTCATGCAGTTAAAATCAACTGTAATTTCAGTCATATTTATACTCCTTTTTTTTCTAATTGTAGAGTGTTGGCAGAAATTATTTGATTTTGAACATTTTTCATTTTCTCCTTTTGATTTTTTAGGACTTTTTTTAAGTTAGTGATATGAACTGTATTACACTAATAACTGAGTATAAATCCATTTTATTCTCTTTAATGAGATTAAATAATCTTATTAGATTGTAGGATGCTACAATTGTGAACATTAAGTTCTGTACTCTTTTTAAACCAGTTATGGGGATGTGATCATAGTTGTAAATTCTTTTGAAAGTTCCGTTATGTGCTTCTACTGTCTTTGAACGCAATTTGTAGTCTTTTATTCCCTCTTTTGTGGACATTAATCTTTCAACTTTGTATGAAACTTCGTGAATGTACCTTGTTATTGTTCTGTGGTTGCTGGAAAAGCAGATTCCTTTATATTTACAATTATTGCAAGCAAGGTAATTAGAATAGACTAATTTGATTTTATTTTCACCTCCTTTTTCTTGTGGTGCGGGATATGAACCATCAAGAGTTAATTCTTCATTATTGGGACAAATGAAAACATTTTTATATTCATCAAAAATAAAATAATCTATAGCAAATGGATTGTCAGGCAGATTACCTGAATTCTCTCTATTTTGCTGTTTTGTTGGAATTAAAGCAGTTATTCCTAATGAATCCAGATAAATCAAGTTTGCTAGTGTTGAATATATTGTATCCGCGCTAATTTTTTGGGGTTTAGTTTGTAAATTAACGAGGATTTGATTCATTAATGCAGGAATTTGATAGTGATCCGTAGGATTTTGAACTGCATTAACTCCACAAATTAACTTCGATTTCGTATCAGTACCCAACTGAATGTTAAATGAAAATTTAGGATATTTTTGACCCTTATCTTTAGTTTTCATGAATCGAGCATCATGATCATTCAAAGCAAGCGACACCTGGCCAGAATAATCCAACAAATGCCACCAATAAAAAAGAATATCAACTTTTTCTTCATCTGATTTTGATTTATCCTCTAAAAATTTCTGTGCTGTTCTCCTAAGCTTTTTAATTTCAGCTTTTGACAATTCTTCAACCATATAATGCTTTATTAATAAACTAATGTCTTTTTCTTTAATTATATTGAAAGGCGAATTGTAAGCACCTTTAATTGTTCCGTCAATTGAAATATGTTCAAAATCACTTAATCCAATTTTATTGGCCACAATTAAGATAAAACTCATAATTAACTGATAAATTGGTTGAAAATACTTACAATAATCTCGTATTGTTCTATCGCTTGGTTCAATGCCATGTGAAATCCAATTATACAAATGATTATACTTTGCGTTATAAGCCAATTCCACAGTGCTTGTTATTTTATTAATGTATCCATAAAAAATTAGTTTTATCATATCTTTAAGGTCAAAAGGTGGTTTTCCCACTTTTGAAATTTTTCGTTCAATTTTAAAGAAATTAAAAGCCCCATCAACAATTGTTGATGCAAGATACATAAGTTGAAATTCTTCCTCCATTTCATCAATTTCCCTACTTAAATCATTCAAAATATAGTTATTCAAAATCATATCAATCAAAAACTCCTATATTCAATAGAAAAATTATAGAATTAACTATAATTAGTTATATATTTGTTATTCATAATATAAATAGATTTTAATAACTTTTATTTAGAATAATAATCAATACATTATTAAAATCAAATATAGACAACTATACATTACAATTTGAATAAATAAACTACAATTATGAGTTAAATTAAAAAAATAATAAGGATTTAAGTAAAAAAATCAATGATAAATTTGAAATGAACAAAATTTAATAAAAATAGAAAAAATTAGTTAAAATATGAACAGTTATTAAAACACAATAATTTCTGCCAACACTCTAATTTTGCAAAAAAAAATGAATTTTAAAAGGCTGAGCCGTTCAGTTTTCCTTTTTTATAATGTTTTTACTAAATAACCTCAAACCCAAGGAGCTTTATGTTATTTGAAATAAGTTTAGGGTTGTCGTCAATTTCTTCGGAGAGTTTGGTAGTGATGTATTTTTTGTTGTCATCGGCAAAGACGGTTGCAATTTTCAAATCGTCATCATTCATTATGACGCTGGCAAGGAAGTTTGCTCCGCTTGAAATGCCTATGCCCAAACCGAATTCCATAGCAATCCTTTTGGACATGTTGATGGCGTCACAGTCATGAATTAATACGATGTCATCAATCAAATCCTGATCAACAATTCCAGGTATGAAGTCATCACCGATTCCTTCAATCATGTGGGAACCTTCTTCCATTCCCATTTTAAGGATGGACAATGTTGACGGTTCAAGAGCGAAAATTTTTGAGTCAGGATTGTTGTCTTTTAATCTTTTTCCTATTCCCATTAGGGTTCCGCCGGTTCCTATTCCTGATACAAATGCGTTTATGTTAGGAACGGCATCTAGAATTTCCTGGCCTGTTGTTTTATATTGGGCTTCTACGTTTAATGGATTATCAAATTGGAGTGGTCTGAATGCATTGTTTTCAAGAGCAAATTCTTCTGCAAGTTTTAATGCTCCTTTAAATCCGCCTTCTTCTTTAGATATTAGATGAACATGTGCGCCATACATTTCTAGGATTTTTCTTCTCTCGAGAGATACCCAATCTGGCATGAAGATGTGGACGTCATGGCCCATAAGGGTACCTATTGCGCTAAATGCTATACCTGTATTTCCGCTGGTAACCTCTACTATGGTTTGTCCTTCAGCCAAATTTCCACTTTCTCTTTCTTTTTGAATAATGTATAGGGCAATTCTGTCTTTAATGCTTCCTGAATAATTATAAAATTCAAGTTTGGCATATATGCTGTCCCTCTTTCCTTCATATTCGTAATTGATTTTAATCATTGGCGTATTGCCTATTAATTTTTCCATGTTCATAATAATTCAATCCAATTTAATAATAGAAAATCTAACATTGTTATTTATGTTTTAAGCATTTAAAATACTTTTTTAATATCAGTTAGTTTTATATATCATTAAAGAAATAATATACCTAACGAACGGGAGGTAGGAATATGAGTACTAAAGTAAAGATATTTGATGTGGCACTGGATTTATTTT
>JAFQOI010000032.1 GCA_017403285.1 bacterium | reverse complement strand
GATAATACGGGATTATCGGTTAATTTATATTTTATATCACACTCAATGCAGATTAGGAGGACAAATGGGATATCAAGATTTGTATAACTGGCAATTAAAAGACTGGGATGTATTGACAGATTGCTTAGCTCATAGAATTGTTTTTATTCACGGAAAAGAATTTGAAACAGAACAAAACGTTGCAATTGCATTTTTTAAAGAGATAGAGTCAACCAAAGACTATAATATTTTTCAAATCGAATCAAGAAATCCAAATAGAGAAGTTTCTTTTTTGACTTTCTACGAATGCCTGTTGCAGTATAAATTACAACCTAACCCAAGTATAGTAGATTTAGGGAAGAATATATTCAAAGATATCACGCAAAGTGAAACAATAGGATATTTACTGGATGTAAATACTTCGCTAAGCAAAAATGTATTAAATGGACAATACCGAGATTTATTAATTTTTATTGAAGAACTTTCTAAAGGAATCTCACCGATATTTCTCTTCTACAATTTTTCTTGTTATGATGAGGAAAGTCAAATTTTAATCCAATGGATGGCGTCAGGAAAACTCGATGATTTTTATCCATGTCTAAAAAAGGCTAAGTATATCTTTTTATGTGACGAGAATGAAACATTTGATGAATATAGTACATTACATTCTTTAAAACATATTGATTTAACGCTGTGCGAGCCAAAGGTTGAGCATATACCGGAGATATGGAATTCATACACAACCGCTATTGCATTGAGCTCAAAGGATATTCAAAAGATATATTCATTTAGTGGTGGTAAATTGTCCAATATTCAGTTAATTATGCAATATTTAAGCTTGCAAAATAAAATTGAATGGTTTGGAAATGATTTCAATGAATTTATGACAAAGATTTATGACAAACGACTTTCTAGCTTAAGACAATGGGAATGTGATGTAAAAAAGTTTTTGGAAATTGCATCAGAAATAGGAGAAAAATTTAATTTAGATTGGTTAAGATATAGTCTTTCAAAAAATATAAAATATCAATACAATGATCTGCTTACAAAATGTTATCATGAGCAATTTATAAATTATACAAATAACTATGGATGCTTTACAAATAAATTTGCATGGCAGTATTTTAATAATTCAACTTCTTCAAGAAAAAAGGAAATAGCACTAATGTTGGTTGAAACTGTTAATTATTTTTCACCTCACGATTACTATTCCAGAGCATATTACATAGAACAGAGTGGAGACGAAAAATCTGCGCTTGAAATATATATATTTGAATATTGGAATAGATTGAAAGAAAACATACCAATTCCTAAAAAATTAAAAGAAAAAATTAATAGGTTAAATAATAAGTATCATTACTATGAATATGTTAATTTAATAGAAAAATATTATTCCAAACTATCAAGTGGACAGTATTATGATATATTATCCATACTTGAAGAGGCGGAAACAATGCGTATACAGCCATTGAGATTATTATTGCTAAAGGATTATCTTTTAGCTTGTATATATCATAAAATATCGTATGATAAAGATATGAATGAGCGTTCAATACTTTTGCTGGAACATATAATAAAAGAATGTCAGGAATACGGAGAAAAAGCTTTTGAGTGCGAATGTATGACAACATTAATTTCATTTTATGCAAATAGGGGCGAAACAAATAAAGCTTTAGGTGTGTCAAAATCTTTAATGTATTATTATAGCCAACGAAAAGATATTGATGTTAATGCTATGCATGGAATTCAAGTGTTAAATCGAAAGAGTAGTGCATTTTTGTCTGTGGAAATTGCAACAAAAAAGACGGAAGAAAGTAAAAACTACTTTAAAGATACTATATTATATTCGCAATATATAATGGCGTTAAACAATTATGGGGCAAATCTTTTTGTATTGGGTAAATTTGATGCTGCATTAAAATATCTACAAGAAGCAAAGGAATTTATATGTGTTCATCCAACAGTAAACGTTAATCCAGTATATATATGGAATAATTTCTATTTGGCATCTTTTTATTCTGATATTCACAATAGAGAGAAGCTCATTATAGATATGAAACAAGTTGTAGATAAACTGGAAGATACAGAACTGAAAGTTATTCCATTAATTAATTTATCTATTTTTTATGTTCTCGGACTCAAAAAAGCTGGAATTACTTCGGCACTAATGTGTCTTGAGCAAGCAAAGATGATCAATTATGAATTGCAAGATGATTACTATAATTTTTATATTAATACAAATCTAGCTGCAATATATTTTCTTGAGCAGAAATATGAGCTTGCTACTGAATGTATTAAAAAATGTTTAGAACCACCGGCTTTATTTAAAGCATCAGAAAAAATGTATGCAAAGAAGCGCACAAATGAATGGCTTAAAGTTATGCTGGAACGCACTCAAATTTCTTGCGATGAATTTGATACTTATCTTTTAAACAAAGAACCGTATGATACAGCATGGAACTTTAGAGGGAGAGGTTTTTTGCCATCAGATATTCAATTTTGGTCAGAATCATAAAAACGATTATCTGTAGTCAAAAAATATCTAGTATACATTTTCTTAAATCCAATTTTTTCATACAATTGTGTGGCAGGTATATCATACCAGCATGAGCATTCAATCCTGGTATGGTATTTGTTACATAAATACTTAAGGACTTGAATGCCGAATGCCTTGTTGCGATATTTTTCGCATATATAGAGAGAATGTACATATAATATATTGGCGTTATCTATATCAGAAATTTGATGATCAAATTGTAAAATGCCGATATCTGTTGTGTTAATTTGCAAAATATAACTCTCTCTAGAATTAATATGTTTACAGGCAGAACTATAATCGTAATTCTCTATTTCAAAATCAGTTATTCCCGCCATTTGAGCATACATTTTGTGATATTCAATTAATTCTAATTTGAGCTTGGCAAATATTTTTATATCTTCATCGGATTGGACTTTTTTTAATGTAAGCATTTTATACTCCTTCCAATGCACTAAGTAAAATGCATTCTGCAATAGCACTTTCGGACAAATTGATTAATTTAAATGCATGATTTATAGAACTATGGGTTATAAAATGAGGATTAGTAGAAACATCTGTAATATAAAAATCGTTTTTGCTTTTTACGCGGAAATCTACGCGACATAAACCTTTCATCCCAAGTAGTTTAACAGTTTCCGTAACAACATTAACCATTTCCTTATTATAATTTAAATTACTTTCAAAGTTATAAAAATAATATTTATCAAAATATATTGCTTCGTAATTTAAAAAATTTCTTCCCATACATGTTTCGTCAGGAGAAAGAGATAGTCCTATAGGTAATATAGGATAGATATTATTTGAGGTGACATATACCGGAAATTCCACCTCATAACCTTCTACAAATTGCTGAGCAATAATAGGTTGCTGCATATTAATATTACGTATATGTATGTCTTTATCTGATTCATCCGAATAGCGAATTAGGGAACCAGAATCAATACCAATACTAGCGGACTCATAGATTGGTTTTAAGAGAACTTCTTGATTGTGCAATGGTTTATGGCCGAATAACCACTCACCATCATATAACCAAGTATTTGGGACAGGTAACTTTGCGTTTTCTAATAATTTATTTGTATGATATTTTTGACGACATAAACTAACAACATATGGATTTGAACCAGTATATGGTATTTCTTCGAGTTTGCAGAATGCAGGAATTAATGATTTTCTTCCGGCACCGGTTCCGGTTTGTGCGCTACTATATACAATCAATTTCTTATTTCTTATCTCATCTTCATTGTTTAAAATATAATTAATAAAAGAAATTTCACTTTGAAAAATCTCTATATTATTTAAATTACATTGACTAAACAATGAAATAACTTCTTCAAATTCTATATCTGAAAGATATTCTGTTGCCACATCAAATCCTTCATAATTTTTGTGTTTTTTTGCGGCTGATTTTGTATTGCAAACAATAAATAGCGTATATGCTTTTAGTTTTTCTCTGTTCACGTCAAGATAATTAAATAGACTTGTCTGCATAGGGTTTCTCCTTTTATAAACGCATGGTTTAGCTTTAAATATAAATTAACCGATAATCCCGTATTATC
>JAFQOI010000031.1 GCA_017403285.1 bacterium | reverse complement strand
TCAATTTCTCGACTAATTTTCTTCTTTCTTTGTTTTCTTTTATTCTTTCCTTTGACTGATTTTTCTCTATAATTGTATGTGTTTTTTCATCATTATTATTGATATATTTTAAACACTTTCTTGTTGGTTCTTTTTCTGGTGATAATTCATTGGTGATTGATGAATACATAGAATCATCCATTTCCATATCTAAACAAATTTCATTTTCTTCTTCGTCTTCAAACACATTAAATTGTACTGGATCATTTTCAATAAAGGCATTAAGCAAACTTTCATCATCATATGCATCTTCTGATTGAATTATTTGATAAAAAATACTCTGTTTATTCAAATACTTTTTATCTTTTCTAATTGGATGGTTTTTCTTCACTACTTCTAAATATTTAATATACTCATCTTCAATAATATTGTTCAAAATTTCTAATAATTCATATAAAGGGGGATGATCATACTTTATGAGTCTATTGATCATACCATTAAAACTCTCAAGAAAATTGTTAGTTCTGACTGGGATATCACGAACGTTCCAGAAATCTATTTTATATTTTCCTAAAATATAGTTTGCTTTGAAGTAATGCAACAACAATTTTTCTTTCGTTCCCGTGTATTTTTTTTCTAAATATTTCAGCATTGATGGAATGCGTTTTATTTTTATAAGAGGAAAATACATCAAACTTCTGGCTAAGAAATACAAATTGTTTTTGTTGTCATATTCTAATTTTCCAATTTTCTGACAGTGGCGGTATATTGATTGGCACAAGTGGAACCAACAATTTTTCTTTTTAACTGTTTTTTTAAAGTAGTGAAAACCGTTTATTTCTGCGTCTCCCATTAAATACGCTTTTGTTGTTGATAAATCGATTTTTGTAATTTCGCTAACAATTGTGAAAAGTTTTGTATATGTAGCATTATTTTGCCCTTTTAATAAAGCATATATGACTGGAAAGGATGATGATGCTTTCAAACAGTGAATGCAATATAACTTCTTGAATTCGTTTCGTGGACAGCATTTTCTAGTTCCATCAACAAAAATCATTTCAGTATCTTCCAATAAATGGAATAAACGGGGATCACCCATTAAAAATATGTCATCATCTGAATATAAAATGTTTTTGTTAAAAAGTGAATCATTTATTAATTCATCTAAAGAAGTTGGGCACTTTTCATTGATTTTTTCTTTAATTTGTTTTTCAAGTGTGCTTTTTCTATTGCTACTTTCCATCATGTAACATTCTCTTAAAATAGATTTTGCTCTTCTTCCGTGCTGAGCCATTTCTTATGTTTTCAGTTCTATCATTTCTTTCTGCAAATAATCCCATATTTGTGGGGGATGATTGTGCATTTTCGCTGATTTATTTCTTACATAATTTATTTCACCAAATGGTCCAATAGTAACTGAACATTTACATCCTTTTTCTTTGCAAGAATAAACGGTTTCGTTATTCTTATGAAAGACAAAACCGTCATACATAGGTAGGGCGGTTTGTCTTTCACTTTCAATCCATTGTGTGCGATTCATTGTAATTTTATTTCCTTGTTTTGATGTGATTTCAATCATGTTTCCTGATATAACGAATTTGTTTTCGAATATTGTGAATTCATCATTAATATTTTTGTTATCGTTTTTGAATTCAATTTTTGTCTTATTTTTATTTTTCATTCCTTTTCTTTTTTGTTCCTCTAACCCTTTTGTTAAAAATTCTTCTTCAGATGATTCTGAGGATGAAATAATTAATTCGTTCAAATGTAAACAATTTGTTTTCATATAATTATTCTCTTGAATTTGTTCTAATTCTCTATATTCTTTATTTGTGTTTTGAAATGAACTGAAATCTTGAATTTCTTTTTTGATTGCTTTTGAAGGAATTTGATTTGATTGAGCTATATTGTTCGATAATTGTGTTAAATTCATTGTATTAATCTTCGAATAATCAGTAAGTTTGGTGTACTCTGATTTTTGATTTGATAATTCAATAGCTGAAAATGGTATTGGATTGTAATTATAATTATCATATGAATTAGGGTTGATTGATAATGGTTGAAGCTGTGTTGATTCGAAAGTGTTACTAATTATTTCTGTGGATGGACCTGAAGTATTCAATGTCTGACTCACACCGTTGTTGAAAGGCATCCTTAAGATATCTGTGGATATTGGCTGAAGTTTGGTTAAATCATTAGTGTTGATTGGCATATCTGCAACTTGACCTGAAGTATTCAATGACTGATTCACACCGTTGTTGAAAGGTATCCTTAAGCTATCTGTGGATATTGGCTGAAGTTTGGTTAAATCATTAGTGTTGATTCGAATTTCTTGGCCTGAACGTGAAGTATTTAATATCTGGTTGTCAACGTTGATATAAGGTATTGACAACTGAGGTAATGAATATGATTGATTTCTCATTTCATTTTGGCTATTAAAATAAGAATAT
>JAFQOI010000030.1 GCA_017403285.1 bacterium | reverse complement strand
GATTTTATAAATTATTGATACTAAACATAATAAATCATAAAATATATTACATAATGTATGAGAAAATGTAATGGAAATTATATCATGTAATATATACTCTATAAAAAAAACCCATCTATAGATGGGTTTATCTTAGTCAGATAATGGAGTTGTATAAGCAAGCCATAAGTCAAAATAGGAATCAAAAGATAAAATAGATTTACCTTTTACACCTAAACCATCAGGGGTTCTTGTATACCAACCATTAAGTTCTTGCATTTTAGGATCAGGAGAATTGATACAAACCCACATTTTATCGCGGTAATTGCGGATTTGAGTTTCTGGAATGACATATCTATTATATACCTGCTTGAAATACACGTGACAAGGAGGAAAAATGGAAAATGTCGCATTTTGCTGACGAATATCATGTACGGAGTGTGTTACACCGGATGAATCAATTAATTCATAGTATGTTGTCAATAACATCCAACCATTATAAGAATCACTTGCAATCCAAATGGGCTCACCCATATGTTGCGCAAGTTCCTGAGGAAGGATTTCAATATTTTTTATTTGTGATTGTGTAGAAATAAATTCAATGGCTGTTCTTTTGGGGTCATCTGAAAGACCTTTTAAATAGTCGATGGTAACATGAAAAAGCTTTGAAAGAGCTTCTATTTTTTCGGGAGAAGGAATCTTAGCTAAAGAAGGATTTTTATGTTCCCAACTGGCAATGGTTGAGGTTGGGATTTTGCTTGTTTGACCTAAAGTCTCACCTAATTTTTCGCCTAATTCTGATTGAGACCATCCTTTTGCAGTACGTAATGCTCTAAGTCTAGTATTTAATTTATAACCAATAAACTGATTTGGTTGAGACAAAGAATTATGATTTTTTGCGTTGCTTATTTTGGCTAGCGGATCGCCTTTTCTAATTTGCTGTGTATGATTTTTATATTCCATATATTTCTACCTCCATAGAATTATTATTAAAGAGAAATGGTATAAAGTCAATAAAATTCTACTAAACAGGAAATATATTATTAGAAAGACAATGATTTACATAACATATTTATATAATAATATCTGTTATGTAAAAATATTTATGAAAGAAATTTATCATTATTAACATAAATAACTTTCATAAATTAAAAGAAATGAAGGTATAAAAGAATAACGGTAAAGATATAAATGGAATTTATAGAGTAATATAGTCAATTGAAGACAAAAATTTATAGTAAAATCAAAGAAATTGTATGTGAAAGACAAATAAGAATGATGACTCAATATGTCAATATACATAAAATATATAAAAGTAATAATAGAAATATATTTAGAATGATAATTGACTCAATGAGTAAAAAGTAAAAAACAAGAAAAAGTAGAGAACAAATAAATTTTTTATAGATATGAAAAAATGACGGTTACTTGGTTTAAAAAATTTTAATAAAGAATGGAAAGTAGAATATGAAAAATATAAATAAAGATTTATGCAGAAAAACAAAAAAAGAAAACATTTGAGAAAAATTGCTAAAAGAATAGAGACATAAAATATATGTTATGCCATAAGAAAATTTTATGTTTTTACTAATATGTATGAATAGGTAGGTGGAGATTAAGCAATAGCGAAGATTGATAATGTGTGATAATTATGAGATAAAAAAAGGAAGGGAGTAAGAAAAATGGTGCGCCGTTAGACGCACCATTTTAATAGTGTGTGCCAGGCAAGGCATTCTTTGATAAGGTAAATCATGACAAGCTAATGCAGATACTTAGGGAGCAGATAAACGATAGCACTACATTAAATCTTATACGCAAATATCTGCGTGCAGGAGTAATGGAAAACGGACTGGAGAAAGCAACAAAAACTGGTGTACCACAAGGCGGACTGCTATCAGTTAGCTAAACAGAAAGTATCAAATGGGATTTTGTCATGAAGATATTTACAAAGTAGCCAATTTCAGACATGGATGGTACAGAAGAAGTGGTATGAATGTTGTAAATTTCATTATCAGTAAAGAGTTGCTTGAAACAAAAATAAAGGACTCAGCAGGGTTGCTAAATCCTTTATCTTATTACCTAAGTAATGTTGAAATATAAGTTGTAGAGCCGTATACGAGACCCGTACGTACGGATCAATGAGAGGGAAATAGCATTTACTGTTATTTCTCTACTCTATTATCTTGCAAGAACTTCTATAATCTCAGCAACATACATTGTATGCATATCACCATCAGCATACCATTTATCCTTTATTTCTGGAGAAAGAAAGGAAGCTTCAGTAATACGAGTTGCTGAAAGCTTTTGACAAAGAAATACAAGATTTCCTTCATCAATATATGGTATTCCATGTTTTCTTCCAACAGTAAGTCCAGCATTGGTTATTTTATCTTCTGTTCTACCTGAATGGCTTCCACAGTAACTCATTTCTTTACGATATTTTTCATCTAAAAAGGTAAGCGAAAAGAAATCACTATGATCAATTAATTCTTTTGTATATCGGGAATCACGGATAAAGACATAGACGACATCTTTTCCCCATAAGACACCCATTCCCCCCCAACTGATGGTCATGGTGTTTGTGTTTTGCTTGGAACCGGCAGTAACGAGCGCCCATTCCTTTCCGAGTTTGGTAAATGGATTACAGTCCAGCATTTCAATTGGACAAGGTTGAAAATCATGCATATCTTGCACTTCCTTTCTAAAAAGATATATATATTATTCATTATATAGTTTTTTTGAGATTTTTCTAATTAAAGAAGCAATCTCAGCAGGCGATTCAGGGCAATTATTAATAATCCAGCGTTTAATCATGCAATAGGCACCATCTAGTATAAAAAGTTGTGTATATGAATAGCTAGAGAATGAGAAAGCAGAACTAGAATCGAGCTTAGAGCGTTTGATTACACTAGGAATACTCATAAGCTTGTTCTCGAACTCTGGGTCAATGTTATATAACATTAAAATCTGGCATAAATCAAGATTATCTTTCATATGAGTAAGTACTTTAGTAAGTTGGGCATCTTTATCAGAATCATTATCAGAAGAAGTATGTGTGGATAAAATATCTTCAATATCAGCAAATAAATCATCTTCAATATCTTTTAACAAAGCATATTGAGAATTGTAATGTTTATAAAAGGTAGAACGATTTACATCAGCATTCTCACATAAAGTACGAATAGATATTTTTTGAATATTTTCTGTTTTTAATAATTCAATAAGGCTTTTTTTTAATAAACGCTTAGTCATTTCGACCCTACGATCAAGCTTTTGTCTCATAGTAACTCTCCAAATCAATATTATGTAAATATTTATATTTATAATTTTATATGATTTATTACAAAATGTAAATATAATTGAGTTTTAAATATCTTTAAGGGTGATTTTGCGTTACTGGATAAAATATACCCTAGGAAATGGACATCGAGTTTTTGAGATACCCTATTCCTTGGACGTTGACAATTAGAAATCCCGTATTGTGGACACCTGATTTTAAGGAATCCCATTTTTCGGACAATGAGTTTTAATCAACACTCAT
>JAFQOI010000029.1 GCA_017403285.1 bacterium | reverse complement strand
TTGCGTCTTTTCTTTTTTCTTTCGAACTTTCTTTTTTCTTTTGCTCGCAAAAAAAGAAAAAAGAAAGTTCAAGTAAAAAATCAAAAAAATGTTTTATTAAATACTAATATCAAATATTTCAATAAAATATATTATTTTATAGAATATAAAAGCTATGTAAGATTTTTATATATTAAAACTCTTTCTGGAGCCTTCTTCGTGGTATAAACCTCCGCCACAAATTGTTTCAATAACTTTTAATACAAACTCTCTTGAGGCGTCTGCAGAATTTAAGAAAAATTCTCGGTTAGATAAATGTCTTATTTTAAAAATTGAGTTTTGAGCTTTGTCTGCCGGTACAAAAAGTGACGCAACTTCCTTTTCAAGAAGTCTTTCCATTATTTCATTGCGGGATTTTGCTCCTTCTATAAGCTCATTATAATTCCCGTTAAGAGCCATAATACGACCGGAAAACATCGGAGCATTGCCTTCTCTGAATAAAGCTTGCGGTTCATAATTGCAACGGGTTGTAAGGCTTATTGTATGCCAAAGGATGTTTATTATTACAACGCTTTTTTCTTTGTCAAAGTCTACATAAATGTTTTCTGTCGTAATCCCTCTTGCTGCAAAAGATTGTTTTAATGTGTCAGCAATAGCTTTTAAGTTATCAATCATTTCCGCAAAAATTTCTGTTGTATTCATTGTTGCATGTTGATAATCCAAAAATTGCTTATACATATGAGTAGAGACAAGCCCTATTCTTTCTTGGATAAGTGTGGATTTTCTGAATGATGTTTCTGAATTATTAAAACTTTCGTAGCCTTTTGACAAAATAAAGCCTCCTACTCATGAGTATAGTCTTAAAAAAGAACCCTTGCAAACATGGTTTGTAAAATTTTGTAACAATTTTTAAAATTTGCGTTATTTTTTTTGAGAATGTGGAATTAAGTTCATGTAGGCTCTTGAAAGGAGACACTAATATGGAAATTCTTAGTTTTGTTCTGTTTGGATGCGTTTTTTATGTAGCTCTGATTTGTATTCCGACTATTTGTGAAGGTAAGGGTACAAAAACCTAACTTCTATTATCCCAAAATTAAACTTAATTGTTCTTGTAATGGTAAGATTTTTTGTTCTTCTGTTTCAATATCAACAGAGGTCAAGTTTTGTTCTGTCGCAATATTAATGTATAGTTTTTCGAATAAGGCAAATAATATTTTTGATTGATTAGAATATTTGCGAATTATTGCTAATGAATCATTGATTAACAATAGAGCTTTTTGAGAATCGGAAGTCCGTTTTAAGTCTGCAAGTAAGTATTTTGCTATGTTAATAATATTATACATAGCAGATTTTTCTGCGTTTTCAAGGACATCGTTGTAGATGGATTCCGCTTTTTCGGTCACACCGTTTTTCGCATAAGCATATGCTATCAACAAATCACAAAACATTTCCAATTCTTGTTGATGTATATCGGCAGAGAGTAATTTAGCTTGATAAATGTTTTGTGCAAAGCGTTTGTAATCGTCTTTTAAACTTGAAATTTCTTGGATAATTAAGAATATTACTTTCGAATACGCAGAATATTCTTCAATATTTCCTGACGAATAAGATTTTCCTGCTAAGAATTTTTTTATTGCCATAATTGCATCTTTTTCAGGAAGCTCTGTTTTTAAAGACGTTTTTATTGCGGTAAAGAAGTCTTCCAGATCTTCATCTAAAAGATAAAGTTTTGCCATTGCTGCTAATCGACACGTTTCCATTATGTGAGAAACAAATAGATTAACAGAGAAACTTGCAGGTTTAACTGAATTTATGTTTTCCGGATTAAGTACGGCAAGAATTTCATTCATTGTGTCAACGCATTGTCTGTAATTGCCGATATTATAGAATATTTCTATGCTTACAAGAGATAGTAATAAGAATTTTGTATTTAATTCTCCGTCAACAATTAAAGTAGCATTCTTCATTCTTGACAGAATGTTGTGTAGTAAGCCCATTGCATCTGTGTAGTTTGAAGAGATTAGTGCACCTTGGAGCATTAAGTTGGATAGTTTAACTATTTTGTCATCATCCCCTTCTTTAATTGCGTCCATTAGTAAAATATTTTCTATAAAATATATTTTTGCAGGTGAATAACTGTATAAACAAGCTAAGATATTATTATAAACATCTTTTTTATTCTCTTCTATTTCTTCTTTTGAAATGTTTGATTCTATATGTTCGACTAAAGATAAAAATCCTAAACAATTTTTTAAATATGCGTCATAATCGCCTGTTTTTATAGCAAATTGAGCATTTTTCCATAAGGTTAAGTATTCTTCTTTGAATGCGCTTAATCGTCCCATAATAAGGGCGGTTGTTGTATCATCTAAACCTTTTCCAAGTTGAGCTAAAAGGTTTTTGGATAAAAACTCATTTGCTTCTTTTTTCAATGCAGAGTTAACTACATCAGAAACAGTGTTGAAATTATCGATGTAGAAAATATCTTCATTCTTGAAAATTAACCCGTTTTTGATTAAATTTTCGCAATTTTTATCTAAATCTTTGATTCCCAGTTTGCTAAGAGTGGTTTTATCAAGGCGCTGTCCTAATATGGCCATATATGCCATAATCAAGGATTGCTCCGGACTTTCGCCTAAATGCTTCATTTTTGCTTTATAAAGTTCTTTTATATTTTTAGGTAAAATAACGGATTTTTTAGTTTTTAAGATTAATTTCCCTTCAAAATCCATGATAATATCAGTTTCTTTTAAGTATTGAATTGCGTTTTTGAAATACAAATAAGAACCTTTGAAATT
>JAFQOI010000001.1 GCA_017403285.1 bacterium | reverse complement strand
GGATAATTCGTAGTTATCAGTAAGATAAAAGGTGGGTATGTTATGAACGGTCAAGAATTAAATCAAATACAAAAGAGAGCACTAGATAATTATTCGTCTTCGGAACCTTGGCCAGACGATGATAACTGGCACTTTCATACAAATAAAATTTTAAATCAAAAAGTCAATGAATTATTGATTGAATATTGTACTGATGAAAAAATTATTCTTAATGCCGGATGTGGCAAAACTACTTATAACACATCTGCAAAAATTATCTATATGGATATTGTAAAAGAATATATCGAAAATTTCTCAAATTATATCGTTGGTTCTGTTGAAAATATTCCACTTGAGGATAGTTCTATTGATGCTATCATTTGTGTAGGAAGTGTTCTAAATTATGTAGATATTCAAAAAACTCTTTCAGAATTTTCCAGAGTATTGAAAGATAATGGACTACTTATTTTAGAATTTGAACGATCTAATAGTGCAGAATTTTTGTTTACGGCGAAATATAAAAAAACAATATTCCAACAAGAATATTGCTATAATAATCAAAAGCACTTTTTATGGATGTACGATGAAAACTTTGTAGAAAAATTATGCGATTATT
Source organism: bacterium (assembly GCA_017403285.1). GTDB lineage: Bacteria > Cyanobacteriota > Vampirovibrionia > Gastranaerophilales > Gastranaerophilaceae > Avigastranaerophilus. Next base: position 1,328 of record JAFQOI010000001.1, on the reverse strand, counting down.
ATAACCTGAACTGTCTATATAAATATAGATTTCATGTGTTTTCATCTTTACTATATCGTCTTGGAATTAAAGAAAAAAGAGCTGCAAAATATTGTCTTTTTGACAACATTTTGCAGCCAATAAGTTACCCATTTTCACATAATACTATTATGATATTAAAAAAGTTATTCCTTCATAAATTGGAATATTGATATAAGAGCAGATATAATCGTTAAAAAAGAACAAACAATTGCTACGCTGTCTGCTAAAAAATCGCTACAACATGCAACAAACGTAATGACAGAAAAGCATAGAGCAGTTATTCGAGATAACCATAATTTTAAATTTTGCTTACGTTCTTTTTTCAATGTAATGTTTTCTGTATCAACTTGTTTACATAATCCATTTTGAAACAGAACACAATTTACCAACGTTATATCATCTATGAGTATTGTACTAGGAAACTCCTTTACAACCCTTTCGAAAAGAACTTTTATGTGACTGTCAACAATACTACTATCCTTAAAATGGTTGTACCACAGTGCATAATGGTTGTAATAAATATCATTAACTAAATTAATATAAAAATTTTTATCTAAGTTTGTATTTGTAAATACTCCATTAATTAAGGGCTTTATAGCAATATTAAATTCTAAAGGTTGATTCAAATTTGAGGAATTCAACGCAGGTTGATAATATGGTGCTTTCAAAATTTTGAATTCTTCCATTGTTAAAAGTTGTCTAAAATAATTACTATCTTTATCAATATATACATCATCGTTATCTTTCTTTAACGATAATTCTGTAACAATATATTTTATATATTGATTCTTACGCTGTAACCGTTCAGAAACATCCTCAAAAATCATGTGATAGAAATTATAAAAGAAAGTGTGATTTCTTGGATTAGTACAAATATAGTCAATAAAGAGTACACTTGTTTTAGGTAGATATCCATATTCTGCATATCCAACGACCTGATTATTAGCATACAATATGTAAAAAAACATCTGTCGTTCTTCTTGAAATTTTTCTTGTATATATGTTCTAATCTCAGAAGTTGATGTATCCGAATGCTCATCTACAGAATGAATATATATATCTAATGCTTTTATTAAATCCCTGTCTTTTGCACTGCTTACAATTTTTATCCTATAATTAACTTCCATTGTACTGTCTTCCTTAAATATTATCTTTCATTGAGAGCATATCTTACTGATAACTACGAATTATCCTTCAAATATTATACAATGTATTCCCCTTTATCTCAATATCTTACATTATATAGGAATAGTATTATTTTTTACCACTTACACTCTTCGTAGATTATTTATAAATATATGGAATTT
>JAFQOI010000028.1 GCA_017403285.1 bacterium | reverse complement strand
TAATTAAATAATTAAATAATTAAATAAAAATAAAACTCCCTAAAAAGGGAGTTTTTTATTATAAATTATTAATCTACCAAAACTTGTTGAATTTCAACATTAGGTTTTCCGAGAACTCTTACTAATTCTAAGACGGAAGCCTTCATTTGGCAGCGTTGTGATGTACCATTGAAGAAATCTGTATAGAAACAACCTTCACAAACACAGCCTCTTTTATAGCATTCTAAAGCTGTATTGGTCCATCTTCTTACCGCTATGGAGCGTCCCATATCTCTGCTTCTGAGCACTACTAATCCCTCCTTGATTTAATCCCCAAATACTGATGTAATGTATTTATTCTTTTAGAGTTTAAACGCATGTACATTCCCTAATCTCAATAATTACATTATATCTTTTCAGGGGACTATTTCAAGAAAATATTAGTCTTTTATTACGTTATGATACAATTTGTAATAATATAACGTTTTGTGTATTATATTTATTTGTTGACTATCTGAAATTTATTGTTGGGAATTTCTTCATTAAACTATTTTTAATTCCAGAAATTTCATTCTCAATTACTTCGTCAGTAAGCGTAGTTTCGCTATCTTGAAGAGTTATTCTGTATGCAAGACTCTTGTAACCTTCTTGAATGTGTTCCCCTTCATATATGTCAAATAAATTTGAATTCTTAAATATTTTAGAATTTGCACTTTTCTTTATTGCAAGTGAAATTTGTTCATTAGTTATATCTTTTTCAATAGCAAAAGATATGTCCCTTTGAACTTCTGGGAATTGTGGTAATTCCTTGTATTTAACAACTGTGTTTGAAACTGCTTTAATTAATTTTGTTATATTTAATTCAAAAAGATATAAATCTTGAGTTATTTTCATTTTATCTTTTAATGTTGGATAAATTTCACCAAAATAACCTATAGTTTCAGGTGTTTTTGATAGTAGGACAAGTTTTGCACTTCTTCCTGGATGTAAATAATCACATTCATCCGCAGGAGATAGTTTAATTCTGTTTTGAAGATTTAAAGTTGTAAACAGGCTATCCATAATACCTTTTAAAGTGTAGAAATCAACTTTTGGTAACTTCTTCCATAGGTTTGAGTTAGTATCGCCTAAAATTGCCCCAGATAGCATTTGATTTTCTTCAACGCCTGAATCTGTTTTGGTTGCATTTTCTTTTATAAAATATGTTTTTCCAATTTCGTAAATCCATAAATTCTTTTGACCATTGTCAAAATTTGTTTTTACTGTATTTAATAAATTTGCGATAGTTGTCTGTCTAAGCATTGTATGCTCATCAGATTGCGGATTTTGAACAAATACAGCTTTTTCTTTTTCGTATTTCAATCCAAATTGTTTCAATAATGGTTCCCCAATTAACGATGATGTTACTGCTTCATTGAAACCATAACCAATCATCAAAGAATTAATTTTTTCTAAAACTTTAGATTCATCTAATATCTCAGGTGATTTTGTTTTATCAGGAAGGGTTGGTTCGATTTTATCATAGCCGTATATTCTAGCTATTTCTTCAATTAAATCAACTTCTTGCATAACATCATTTGCTCGAAAACTTGGAACTTTAAATCTAGCAGCGGCATCATTTTTTCCTGAAAGTTCAAATCCAAGATTTTCAAGAATTTCAATGCATTTTGCTGCTGGAATTTCTGTGCCTAAAATCCTCTTGATTTGGTTAAATCTTAATGTTATTTGGGTTTCTTCGAGAGTATTTTCACCTGTTTCAACAATTCCCTCTATTTTTGCATCGGCATATTCTGCTAATAATTGAATTGCTCTTAATAAAGCAGGTTTTGTTGACTCTATGTCAACGCCTCTTTCAAATCTAGCACAAGCTTCACTCCTATACCCAATACTTCTTGCATTTTTTCTATTAGTTGCAGGAGTAAAATATGCTGATTCAAGAACTATATTTTTTGTTTCATCATCAATTCCTGAATTATCGCTTCCAAATACGCCGGCAACACAAACTCCTTTTTCCTTTGTTGCACATAAAATGGAATCATTTGTTAGTTTTCTTTCAACACCATCAAGGGTTACAATTGTTTCACCTTCATTTGCCCTTCTTACGCAAATATATCCGTTTAATTTGTCCATGTCAAAAGCATGTAAAGGTTGACCATATTCAAGCAAAACGTAGTTTGTAATATCTACAACATTATTTATAGAACGAATGCCTGATGCTTCAAGTCTTCTGCTCATCCAACTTGGTGATGGTTTTATAACGATGTCTTTAATAAGCCCTGCACAATAATAACGACAAGCATCTTTAGCTATAATTTCAACTTGAAATTTATCCGTAGTTAAATCGTTGACAGATTCAATTTTTGAGAAATTTAGTTTTCTATTAAATAAAGAAGCCAATTCTCTTGCAACACCAATTACAGACATTTCGTCGCCCCTATTTGCAGTTGGTGCAACATTTATAACTGTATCTTCTTTTATATTTAGTAATTCTTGAACATTTGTACCTAATTTTATGTCTTTGTATATTCTATCTAAAATAAGAATTCCATCTTCTTCTTGCATATTTTCAAGTCCAAGTTCGTCTTGTGAACAAAGCATGCCTTGAGACTCAATTCCTCTTATAACAGCAGGTGTTAATTCATATTCTTCGCCTGTTTTTCTTGATAAAACTTTTGAACCAACAGAAGCATAAGGAATAATTCTTCCTACTTCAAGGTTTTGTGCTCCACAAACAACCGTTTTTATTGTGTTTCCAAGATTAACATCAACAAGATGAAGTTTATCGGCATTCGGATGTTGTTTTATGTCTTTAATTTCTGCTGTAATTATGTTGGAAAATTTTGCACCAACTTTTTCAATGTCTTCAACTTCTAATCCGCTCATCGTAAGTGCATGCACTATCTCTTCAACTGAAATATCACTTAAATCAACATATTCATTTAACCACTCTATTGAAATCTTCATCTTTTAATCCTCTTTAAATACTTACTTATTTTATTACAAAGAAACTTAGTTGTCATTACGTTCAATATTTACCTTTGTTTATATTTTTTACAAAAAATTTGATTTTGATTAAAATTATATTATGTTTAAATTTTCAACACCAAAAATTATAATTGCATTGCTCTTTTTGTTTGTACTTGCATTTATACATCTTTTTTCTCACAACTTTATAGATAACGTCGCAAGCGACTTGTTTACAAAGGCTCATGCTAAAATCACTAAAAGGATTGCATCTGATAAAGTCGTTTTAGTCGTTATTGATAATAAGTCATTAAAACAGATTTCATGGCCTTGGAAAAGAAATTTATATTCAGAATTGCTAAATTTTTTAGAATTTGAAGCTGGTGCAAAAGTTGTTGCTTTTCAAAATTTAATCATTTATCCTGATACATACTTCCCTGAAGAAGATGCTGAATTTTATTCTGATTTGTTGAAACATAACATATTGATAAATAGTTTTCTGCTTTCTGGCTCAGATATTTCTGGTGACATTTTGCCACATGAATATTTGGATATTTTTTTGAAAAAAACAAATGTAAAAATAATTGACAATCGTATTCAAAAAACAGATATTTCTTACAAAAATGTTATTAAACTTCCTAAAGATTTACTATTAAATTCTAAATATTTTGCATCTTCTTTTATACAAGAAGACAAAGATGAAATTGTTAGGAATTATGTTCCATTCATTAATATAAATGGAAGATTTCTTCCTTCTTTGGCATTAAGCGCTTATTCAATGTATACAGGTATAGATACTTTTGTTTTGTATGATGATAAATTTTGTTCTAATGATGGTTGTAAAACTTTGAATATTCCAATCATCGAAAAACCATCAAAGGATTACATTGGCAATATTACAAATACTTTTTTGGCTTACATAAAATGGTATACACCGAAGCAAACCTACTATTCTCATAAAGCATATTCTGCAATTGATGTATTAGATTCGTATTATGCTCTAAAAAATGGAAATTTACCTAAAATAAATCCAGAAGAGTTTAAAGATAAAATCGTTATTGTTGGCTTAAATACAGATACTTCAGTTTGGGACTTTTTAAGTGAAACACCCATATTGACGAAACAGGCCGATGTTGATGTGCATGCCGTTGTTATAGATAATATGCTTCAAAATAAATTTATGTCAGTTGAATCTAGGACGATTAGTCATATTATTACTGCAATATTCATGGTTTTAATTCTCTTGGGATTTAAAAATTTTAGAACCAGTTTGATTTTTGCATTTCTTCTTTCTTGTTTATATTTAATTTTTTTCTTATGTGAGTTTTTCTCTAATGTCTATGTGGAACCATTAAGCCCTATAATTACTCTATTTGCGTGTGTTTTCTTAAAAAGATTGTATTCAATTATTACTACCGATAAAACTACTGAAATGATAAAACGAGCAATGGGTAAATATATTTCTAAAGACGTTATGAAAAAAGTTCTTTTGGATCTAGACAAATTGAAACTTGGCGGGATAAGGACAGTTGTAACTGTTTTATTTGTCGATATTAGGAATTTCACAACAATATCTGAACAATTAAGTCCTTCAGAAGTTACATCTATTCTTAATGAATATTTTTCTGTAATTGAGCCTATTATTGCTAAGCATCATGGCGTAATTAATAAATATTTAGGTGATGGTGCTTTGGCAATATTCGGTGAACCAATTAAAACAGAACGACATCCCTTGAATGCTGTTCTTTGTGCAAATGAAATTTTACATGCTGTTCAATCGCTTAAAAATAAATTAGTAAACGAAGGAAAGCATAGAATAGAAGTTGGTGTAGGTATCAATACTGGAGAAGTTTTTGCTGGGAATATTGGTACAGAAGAAAGGCTTGAATATACAATTATTGGCGATAACGTAAACCTTGCTTATAGGATAGAATCATATAATAGAATTTTAAAAACACAATTTTTAATTAGTGAAAATACTTATGAACTAGTTAAAGACAACGTTGATGTTGTAAAATTGAGTCAAGTAAATATAAAGGGCAAATCTTTGCCTATTGATATATATGAAGTTCTTAAAGTAAAAGAATAATATGTCTGAAAATTATTTAAATGATATAGATATAGAACAAATAAAACGAGCAATAAATGTTGAGGAAAAATATAAATTTATTGATATTAATGGTCGTGAGTCTTCTTTTTCTGGCTTTATCTTAAAACAACTTAGAAAAATCTATAAATTATCTTCAAAAAATCCTAAATGGCTCCCATTAATTGAAGCATTTGAACATTATTCAATGGAAAATATTTTTCAACGAAAAAAGACTGTTTCTCGCTTAGTTTTTCTTTTAAAGTCTGAGTTAAAAAAAACTAATGAAAAAATTGATGATGCAAAAGAGATTTCAGATGATAAAGACTTGTTTTCAAGAGATGTTATTTCCTTGAAAGGTGTTGGACCTAAATTTGGTTATTTATTAAATAAACTCGGAATATTTTCCGTTTTTGATTTACTTACATATTATCCTAAGCGTTATATTGATTATTCTTCAAGGTCTTTAATTAAAGATTTGAAGATAGGGCAAAATGTTACTATTTATGGCAGAATTTCTTCTGTTAAAACTTTTACAACTAAAAATAATCTTACAATTATTAAAGTTATAATTACCGATGAGTCCGCATCTCTTTGCTTGAATTATTTTTATGCAAAATTAAATAGATTTTCAATAGAAAGATATAAATCTCAGTTCCCAGTTAATTCTGGAATAATTGTTTCTGGTTGTGTGAAGTTTGATAATTATTCGGCAGAATTAACAATAGACAAGCCTCAGTTTCATCTCGTAAATGACAATATTTCTACTGATGATAATCTCAATATTGGAAGAATTGTACCCATTTATCCATTGGTTGAAAATTTAAATATAAAAGCACTTCGAAAAGCAATTAATAATGCGTTATTAGAGTATTCAGATTCCATTCAAAATTTAATTCCCTCACAGTTAATAACAAAAAGAGGAATGATAAATCGTGCTACTGCTTTAAAATCAATTCATTTCCCAGATAACTTGTCTCTTCTTGAAAAAGCAAGATATACCTTAGTCTATGAAGAATTCTTTTTGCTCCAATTGAAAATGTTTTTAATTCGTGAAAATATATTTAAAAACATAAAAACTGTTGCTCTTGAAATAAAAGAGGATGGTTTAGTTAATAAATTTATAAAATCATTACCGTTTGAACTAACAGATGCACAAAAAAGAGCCGTTAATGAAATTTTAACAGATATTAATTCAGAAAAACCAATGCAAAGGCTTTTACAAGGTGATGTAGGGAGTGGAAAGACTGTTGTTTCATGTATTATGCTACTTGCTGCAATAGAAAATGGTTTTCAAACTGCAATTATGGCGCCTACTGAAATATTGGCGCAACAACATTTTAATAATTTTATAAAATGGCTTTCTCCTTTTGGTGTTAATATAGCTTTGTTTACTTCTTCAAATTCTAAAAAGTTGCGAAATCAATTAGAAAAGGATTTAAGAAATGGGCAGATAAATATTGCAATTGGAACACACGCTTTAATTCAAGACAATGTTGAGTTTAAAAATTTAGGTGCCATAGTAATAGATGAACAACATAGGTTTGGGGTTAAGCAAAGAAATATTTTAAAGAACAAGGCGGATGTTCCACAAATGCTTACTATGACAGCAACTCCAATTCCTAGAACATTGGCGTTAACCGTTCATGGCGATTTGGATTTGACTATTATAGATGAACTTCCAAAAGGAAGGAAACCGATAAAAACTGCACTGATTTCAAATTCCGAAAGAAAAAAAGCGTATAATTTAATTAAAGATGAAGTTAAAAAGGGGCATCAGGCTTATATTGTCTTTCCTCTAATTGATGAATCTGAAACTTTATCTGCCAAAGCAGCGACTAAAGAAGCAGAAATATTGCAAAATGGTGTTTTTTCAGATTTAAAAGTTGGGCTTTTGCACGGAAAAATGAAACCAGAAGATAAAGATAGTGTTATGCTTTCTTTTAAAAATAAAGAATACGATATACTTGTTGCTACCACTGTTGTTGAAGTTGGCGTTGATGTTCCTAATGCGACAGTTATAATGATTGAAAATGCGGAACGATTTGGCTTGTCCCAACTTCATCAATTAAGAGGCAGAGTTGGCAGAAATTCTGAACAGTCGTTTTGTGTTCTTGTTTCATCAACAAGAAATGATGAAACATTAAATAGACTTAATGTTCTTGTTCAGACAAATGATGGTTTTGTAATTGCTGAAAAAGATTTAGAAATAAGAGGACCTGGTGAAGTTTTAGGTGTTAGACAAAGTGGTATAGTTGAATTACGCTTGGCTGATTTATCTAAAGATACTCATATCTTGGAAGCAGCAAGAATTGACGCAAAAGAATATTTAGATTCAAAACCGCAATTTGACGCTGAATTAAAAAAATATATAGATTTTAATATTACAACATTGTCCGATTTTCAAATTGCTGATTAATCTTTTGTCTTTTTGTATACTACTAATGTCCAGCTTCCAGCTTGGGTTATTGTGTCGATTATAAATTTGTCTTTAAATGCGTAATATAAATTGTTTTTTAATGTTGAAAATACTAAAAATATATATTGTGCTTTTTTATATTTTTCTTCATCATTTATTGCAATTTTCATATCTTCATTAGATAGGAATGATACGCTATCAAGTGTAACAATTCCAATTCTGTCGCCTTTTTTCATGTTTTTTATAAAGGTTTCATCAACAAAATTAGTTATATTTTTATTAGGGTATTCTTTGAACTTGTCCTTGTATAAATATTTTCCATTTTGTATAACATTTCTATAATCGTAATCTTTATATAGGTATTCGTTAAAATTAAATTTATTTATTGAGAAAAATTTGTATTTATCGTTTTCTGTTAAATATTTGTCTAATTTAGTTTTGTCGTAATAAGTAAGTATTACATAGTCATCATTTTTTAAGTTTGAGTTTTTAAGTAATGCGACAATAGCATAATGTCCTTCGGGACGTGATAGTCTTTGTACTGCCGTTGGTGCTGTAAAAATAAACAAAAGATTCAGAGTAATGTATGTTGTTATTAGTGCATTTTTTAGTTTCTTATTTTTAATTGAGCAAAGCCCATAGCAAAGTGTAATAATTAATGCTGGATACATTTCTGTTGAATATTTTGTTAATAGTACCATTCTTCCAGTGTATGCAATAAGTATCAAATAAAAGAAAAATACAATAGCACTTGTAAATATGCAAACAATAGTTTTGTTATGTTTCTTTAACGCACATATTATGCCAAATATTGCAATTATGAAAGGAATTATAGCAAAAATTGTAAATGTACAATTAATTGAATCTTGTTTTAAAACGTATGATGAGAAATAGTCAATAGTGTTTATTATATTAATTTGGATTGGAGAGAAATAGTCTGTAAAAGTAAGTGCAATTTTTGCAAACGAAAAACCTGCCCAAAATTGAGATAAAGATTTATAAGTTAGAATATTGTATAAAAATGGCAGGACAATTATAACAATTGCTGTTATCGGTAATAATACATATATTGATAAATTGTATATTACTCTTTTTCTCTTTTTTTCATCTAGTTCGCAGATTATAAAATAGAATAATATAACCAATAATAAGAATGCATAAATTATGCCTAGAGTGTGAGTTAAAACAAGTAACATACTAGATATAAATAGACAAATCATATCTTTTTTAGTTACTTTCTTTAGTAATTTGATTGCAAATAGATTACATAATGTGCTTAAAAGAAAGACCAAACTGTATAGTCTTACTTCTTGTGCAAAATATATCAGGAATGAACTAATTGCAGTTAAAAAAGCGCATAAATAGCCTAATTTTCTGTCTTTTAATTCTTTTCCTGCCAAAAACATTATTACTATAGATAAAATAGATGGAACAACAGATGAATATCTGAGTGCAGTGTCAGTGTCTGAAAACAAAAACATCCATATCTTTAAATATAAATAATATAAAGGGGTATGGCAGTTTCTTACCATATCTTGAAAAAATATCCATAAATCTTTTTGTGATGCAATATGCCAACTGACATATTCATCATTCCAAAGTCCTTCTGGTTTATCTAAGAACCAAATTCTTAATAAAAAACCAAAGACAACTATCAAAAACAAGTTAAATAAACTATCTTTTTTCATATTACTTTTAATTAATTTGTAGTATTATATAATTAATTTTAACATATATAAGAAACCAGTGGAATGAAATTAATAATTCAAATACCTTGTTATAACGAAGAAGTTGCGTTGCCCGTTACTTTATCTAAATTACCGAGTCATATTGAAGGTATAGATCAAATAGAAATTTTAATATCTGATGATGGCAGCAATGATAGAACTGTTGAAATTGCTAGAGAATACGGCGTACATCATATCGTAACAACAACTCACCATAGAGGACTTGCTAGAACTTTTATGGCTGGTATTCAAGAAGCACTTCGACAAGGTGCTGACATTATAGTTAATACTGATGCAGATAATCAATATAATGCTGATGACATTGAAAAATTAGTAAGACCGATACTAGAGAAAAAAGCTGATATTGTTATAGGAGCAAGACCTATTAAAAATATTGCTTCTTTTTCTCCATTTAAAAAATTTTTGCAATATTTTGGATCTAAAATTGTCAGATTAATAAGTTCTACTGCAACTGATGATGCCCCAAGTGGTTTTAGAGCATTTTCTAAGGATGCAGCACTTTCTATTAATGTTTTTGATAATTATACTTATACCATTGAAACAGTGCTCCAGTCTAAAACAAAAGGGTTGCATATTTTATCTGTACCAATAAGAGTTAATGATACTTACAGAAAATCAAGATTAGTAAAAAAATATATTTTCTTATGTTCAAAGAAATTCCTTCACTATATTTAGAATGTTTATAATATATAGACCATTTCGTTTTTTTGCTTTGATTGGTGGAACAATATTTTTTGTTGGACTTGCTCTTTTGGCTAGATTTTTATACTTATATTTTCTTGACCAAGGAAATGGACATATTCAATCTCTCATAATTTCTTCTATATTGGTCATTACTGGATTTCAGACATGCCTGTTTGGAGTTTTAGCAGATTTGCTTGCTATTAATAGAAAATTAATTGAAGATGTCCAAATAAGAACAAAGAAATTAGAAAATAAATAGCCATTAATATTGCCTAATGTGCTAAATGTTTATTTCTATTTTTTCTTGATAATTTTCGTATGAGAATTATTATTTTGTTTTTGATTTTATTTGTATTTGTAAATCCAGTAGTTGCTGAAATATATGATTATGTTGACGAATGTGTTAATTATGATTCTTACAAAACATTTGCGCAAGTTATAAAAGGTGGAACAAGTATTTCTGATGTCGAAAAACAAATGATTATTGATAAAGAAATACAAAAAGAATTAAGTACAAATTTTGTTTATATGGATTTAGAAAATTGTATAAATATTGCATTAGGCGAAAATTATGATCTAAAAATTGAACAACAAAATAAAAATATAGCTTATTGGTTAAATAAAAATGCTCAATTTATGTTACTTCCCAATATTTATTATAATTTTGACATAAGTAATCTTGGTGGTAGATATCTTGTTGGTGGAATTGTAGCGGCAACAACACATGAAGTCCCAATCCAAAGTATGGTTGGCTTTCAATGGTCTACAATAAATCAAGGTAGATATTTTTTTCAAAATGCTATAACACGAAATACATTAAAAGCACAGAAAGCATTATTAGAATATACGAGAGAAGAAATAATTTTAAAAACAGTAAATGCCTATTATGATACTTTAAAAAACAAATTGGAAATTGAAGTTCAAAAAGTTAATTTATATGATAGATTAGAACAATTGCGCTATACAAGAGAGCGATTTGAAATAGGTATTGGTACTTTATACGATGTTAAGCGTGCTGAGGCAGAACTGGCTCAAGCCGAACAAGATTATACTGAAACTTTATTTAATCTTCGTATTAGTCAAGCAGCACTTGCAAACATCATGGGTGTCGATATTTTGGATGCCATTTATCCATTCGAATTTAGTGTTGATAAGAGAACTCTCGTTGATGATTCATTCGATGTTGAAGCACTTTTTCAACAAGCATTAGTTTCAAGAGAGGACATAAGAGCAAAAAGGGCTGAAATTAAAGCTTATAGGGCAATGAGGAACTTAAATTATGCTGATATCATTCCTGATGTTACTATTGGCTATCAAAATGGTTTTGTTGGCACAAAAAGAGTTGGATTGGGTAATCATAATAGTTTAACTTTAGATGTAAAAATGACTCTTGGTCAAAATTTATTAATGGGAACTATTACAAATATTAAAGCCGATACTGCGGCATTAAATGCTAAGAAGCTTGAATTGATTAATTTGGAGAGGAGTGTAAAGGAAAGAATTTTAAATGCATATTATAGTTCTGAAAATACTTTAAGAAAAATAAAAGAAGCAGAACGAGAAACTGAAGCGGCAAATGTTAGTTTTGATTTATCAATGTCGAGTATGAAAGCTGGGGAGGCTACTTTTATTGATGTTATTGAGTCTCAAAATATAAAAGTTAGAGCAAATATCAATTTAATTTCAAATATGATAGAATATAATAAAGCACAGTCTCAACTTTTGTTTGAGACTGGAGTTATCAGTCCTGAAAATGTCTTAAAGGACTATGTTCGAAAGTATTATTAGAGAGGTTTTTATGTCATTCAATTTTATAAAAAAACTTTTTACATCTACAAAAAAAACAAGCATGGAAAGTGAAATTTTTGAGCAACCTGATGTTATAAAAAAGTTAATAAAGAAGTATATTGATAAAGATGGAACAATAAAATTAGAAATCCCCGAAAATACAAATAAAATTGCGCTTATTGCTAGTGGTTCGTCATACCATAGTGCTGCTATTGCTGCTAATTTTTTAAGAAATAATGTACGTTGCGAAGCACAAGCATATTATGCAAGTGAGTATTCCCTTTCTGAAAATGTACCAACAAATAATAATGATACTTTATATATTTTCATTTCTCAATCAGGGGAAACATCTGATACAAATAAAGCCTTAAAAAAAGTTTCTGTTGTTACAAATAAAATAATGTCTATTACTAATACAAAAGACTCAACATTATATAACAGTGCAAAATATAGAATGTATACTGATGCAGGTATTGAAAAATCAATTGCATCAACTAAGGCATTATGTGCACAAATTTTCTGTTTGTTTTTAGTTGCTGCAAAAATTATGCAACAAAAAGAAATTCCTTCTGATAGAACAATCAATGAATTGAAAAATGTTGCTTCTAGTATTGAAAAAGCTTTTACTTTTAGAACAGAAATTAAAAAATATGCATCAAAACTAAAAGACTATGATAATGCTGCTGTTTTGGCATCTGGCATGTTTTATCCTTTAGCAAAAGAAGGTGCTTTGAAAATAAAAGAAACATCTTATATTAATACAACAGCATATCCAACAGGAGAGTTTTTGCATGGTCACATTGCTATACTTAATAAACGTTGTGCTGTCGTATCTATCGTAAATAATCAGAATGTTGATTTCACAAAAAATGTTATTTCGACTATGCAAGAAAAATACAAATCTGATCTACTAATAATTTCTGCAAGTGAAAAAAATTATGGAGATAAGGATATTGTTTTAAATGTAGGAACAATGTTTGATATTGATTTCTTATTTACAACGCTTGTTATATTGCAACTTTTAGCATTCGAAAATGCATTTTTGTTAAAAAGAAATGTTGATTCTCCTGAGGGATTAACAAAAATTGTTAAATAAAATTTAATATTCTGCAAATAAATAGCAAAAAATAATATTGAGAGGTTTTAAAAATTTGTCATGTTAGTTTCTTTGTGTAATTTTTCAATAAATAATTTAAGTCTGCGTCCAAAAACTAATGTACAGACAAATTCATATCCTAATTTGAAACCGCTAGAGTGTGATACGGTTTCATTTTCTGGACGAAAAACTTTAATTGCTGAAGATATGAGTATTGCTCCTGCGGTTAAAAGTTGTACTGCCGTTGAAAAACATGCGGCGCCTGCAAAGTATTATCTTGAAAGGATTCTTGCTGAATATGTTGGTGAATATGTTGATACTACAGATTCATTACCATCTGAAGATTATCCTATTTTGACATGTGAATCTAGGATAAAAAGTCCAAGAAGTATAAGAGAAAAAGTTGTTTCAAAGTTTTCTGCTTCCCATGCAAAAATGGCGTCTAATTTTACTAATAAAGTTTTTGAAGAATTATCTAGATACTATGATGTTAATGAAGAAGCTGATGTAGAAGCGACAATAGCAGAAGTTCAAAATAATATTAATTGTCATGACAAAAGAGGTGCATTTATGCCACACATAAATCCTCTTTTGTATTACACGATTATTCAACAATGTTTTGAAGAAGCCAAAATATTTAATTATTCTTCTGTTGATGAGACAAGACAAATTGAGATTGATACTGAAATAGCAAATAATTTATCTGAATTTGTTAAAAGCCAAAAATCTCTGCCTTTAACACATACTAATGAAGGGATAAAAGAGATTGTTGCAGATATAGTTGGTGCAAGAATTATTCTAAGAGAAGCAAATCCAAAATATACAAAAAAAGTTTTTGATGGCATTAAACGTGCTGTTGAAGATGGAAAATTAAAAATAACATCAATTGAAAATAATATTCCGGATCCTGATAAACTTGATGAAAATGATAATATATCAAATTATATCTATGCAACAGATTCTACTTTAAATTCTTTAAAAACAGTATCTGGAGCGCCACTTTATACTAATAAATCGAAAACAGGATATACAGCAGTTCATATTAATGTTGATTTTTCAGATTGTGATTTTGCAAAACAAAATTCAAAATTTGCTGGTTATAGAGGAGAAATCCAAATTATTGGTGAAGAAGTTGCGCAATTAAAGGAAATTGAAGATTTATGTTATAAATTGAAAGATAATAAAAAAGCGCTTAAGGCTGAATATAAGCCATTTAAAAACCATTTCCAAAAATATTATGTTGGTGACGTTGTTCAACATTTTGACGATTATACATATAAAGCATACTTGGAACAACGTGCATTTAACAAGAAACAAGATAAAAAAGATTTTCCATCTATTAAACAGCTCGGTTTTACAGGTAAAGTTCCAGAAGAACTTGACTTTAACAACTTGGCTAGAATAAAACGTGAGTGTGATGCTGTTAAAAAATTAAATTATACGGCTGATTTACTTAAACAAATTCAAGCACAAATTATTAAAGAAAACAGTTAGTTATAATTTTTCATTGTTTTACTCATTACGTCAGAAAGGAATGGAATGTAAAAAATTCTTCCTAGTATTATGCCTGTAACGATGTATCCAATTAAAAGTGTTACTAATAGTTCAGGTATTGTGAACGTAATATTTAGTAAATATATTCTGAGTACTTTGAAATTTAAAATGTAGTAAATAATTGCTGCAATATAATCAACATAAGGTATTTTTGCTATTATTTCTAAAATAATGCCAAGTCCAAGTTTTATTAGTGCTAGAAATATTGATATGACCATAGATTGAGCAATATTATACATAAGAAAAAATTTTACTTTCTGTTTCTTCAAAAATGCAATAATTATAAAAAAGAGCCCAACAATACCCATCGTCAAATAAGACAATATTGAAATAATTTTTTCAATTGGTAAAACTTTTGTTGAATTATGCTGCATGTTTATCATTGTCCTCATCTAAATCATTGTTTATATATTCCTGTATAATCTCTATATATATAAGTTTTAGTTCGTCATTTTCAGAATCAATATCAATTGCTTGTTTATACATAGAAATTGCTGTTCTTAAATCTTTTATCATAACATAGGTATTTCCTAATAAAGTATATGTATTTGGATTTGCTGGTTCTATTTCCAACGCTTTTTGGTATGATTCAATTGCTTCGGCATATCTTTGAATTGAACAATACAAGTTTCCTAGTAACAAATGGGCATTAATTGATTCAGAACTAATATCAATGGCTTTTTTATAGTAATTTATTGCTTCATCAATATTGTTTTGTTCAAAAAGTGAAATTGCGAAACAAAGATATGCTTGATAATAATTTGGGGATTCAGTTAATGCTTGTTTAAATAGTTGATTTGCCCTATCAAATTGTTTTATTGCCGAATATGCATTTGCGCAATGTAAAACGAATTGAACATTGTTTGGCATTATATTTATTGCTTTTTCAAAAAGAATTATTGCTTCGTTAAATCTATTTTTTTTCATTAAAATAAAAGCAAGATTTATATTATTTTCAGGCTCATTGGGGCATAATTTAAGCGCTTTTTCATAATAACGAATTGCTTCATCATAATTTTCATAATCTTGATAAAGTAATGCGATTGCAGAATAGACCTGATAGTTGTTTTTATCAAGATTTAGCGCTTTTATATAATTTGACATTGCTTGCTTAAATTCACCGATTTCAGCAAATGCATTTCCTAAATTGATGAATATAGACAAATTATTTACGCCAAGTGTAACTGCTCTAGAATAGTAATTTATGGCATTATAGAAATCATTTTTACAAGAATATATGCTTCCAATATTCGTTAGTGCAACAAAATTTTCTGGTTCAAAACTTAAAAGACTCTCATAAACGTTAATTGCAAAATCGTATTCTTCTCTTTTTAAATATATACTGGCAAGAGATAAGTAATTGTCAGAATTTTTGGGGTCATCGACAATTTTTTTTATGAGTTCTTCAATTTGTTGTAGTTCATTATCTTGTATCATGCAAATAATTATACTAAAGAATAAATCTAGTAGCAAATAAAATGGCGTTAGATGTTGGCTGGTTTTTGCCAGAAGCATTTACATAATTTATAAGAAATTTTATATTTTCAAAAGGATGATATGTAATACCAACTGTGTATTCATTTTTTGTGTCATTTGATTTATGTGTGTTATAGTCAAAAACATCATATCTTGCAAGCATTGTTAATTTTGATGTTAAATCATAAGCGAGTGTTGCGTAAAAACCTTCAGCTGAGTTTCTTGACTCGTATATACCATTATATCCATCTGCTGCAGCATATTCAATTTTTGCATGGAGTTTTTTCTTGTCATATCCAGCAAAAAATGAATATTGATTATAACTGATATTATTTTTACCAATATTGTAACTTGTACCAATTTTAAGTTCGCCTGTTTTTTGGGAACAATTTGCAAAAGGTTTAAACATAATGTGTCCAGTAAAATCCATTCCTTTTCCAAATTGCTGCATAAATCGAGTACTATCATAAATTCCGATATCATAGTCAACATATTTGTATGAGCCAAGATTTCTTACACCAACTGACATTGTGTTACCAAAAGTCCTACCTAATTGTGTTTTTTCGACAGTATCTTGCATATATATTCCTCTACTACCATCATAAGTTGATGGTAAACGGGTATATTGACCAAATACAATTTTTTGGTTATCAGTTATTTTGTGTGAAACATATACTCTTCTGAGCTTTTGAGTAAAATGATTAGAATAACCTGAAATATTGCTAAGGACATTTATGTCAAACATTGCTTGTGTTTTATTGTTATTAAAATTAATCATAATAGCGGGTTCGACTGTTGAAAAATCGTGTTTTAAGTATTGTCCTTTATGTGCAGTTGTTAAGAAAGAAAGTTCACCAGAATACAGAAAGCTTAATTTTACAGAATTAATGAAAGAATTTTCAAATTCTAGACCTTTCTTTGAAAATAATTTATAAAGTGTCGGCGCATTTTCAACTCTGCCATAGTATGCGTCAGCAAGATAGTCGCCATATCCGCTTAGTTTTAGATTTTCTTTTTCTAATTCAACTTCTTCAAGTGCAAATATGGGATTTATATTAAACAAAAAAATTAATGTAAAAATTATTATTATCTTTTTCATTAAAGTTAATCTAGTATTTTTTTAAAGTAAGTAATAGTTTTCATTAGTCCATCTTTAATATCAGTTTTGGGTTCCCAATTTAATTCTTTTTTTGCTAAAGAAATATCAGGTTCTCTTTGTATTGGATCATCAGAAGGTAGTGGTTTATATATTATTTCTGATTTTGAGTTTGTAAGTTTAATTATTAATTTTGCAAAATCAATTATTTTAAACTCCTGTGGGTTTCCTAAGTTAACTGGTCCAATAAAGTTATTTTCGTTGTTCATCAATTTTATTAACCCATTGACGAGATCATCTACGTAGCAAAAGGCTCTTGTTTGATTTCCTTCTCCATAAACAGTTATTGGCTCGTTTTTTAGTGCTTGTACGATGAAATTAGAGACAACTCTTCCATCATTTATTGCCATATTTGGACCATATGTATTAAATATTCTTGCCACTCTAACTTTAACATTGTTTTGTCTATGATAATCAAACATTAAAGTTTCAGCGCATCTTTTGCCTTCGTCATAGCAGCTTCTAATCCCAATTGGGTTTACATTGCCCCAATATGATTCAATTTGAGGATGGATTTTGGGGTCACCATAAACCTCACTTGTACTTGCTTGTAAAATTGTTGCCTTACATCTTTTTGCAAGTCCAAGCATATTTATTGTTCCCATTACAGAGGTTTTAATTGTTTTTATAGGGTTGTATTGGTAATGCACAGGTGAAGCAGGGCAAGCCAAATTATATATTTGATCAACCTCTGCAAAGTATTCTTGAATTACATCGTGTCTTACCAATTCAAATTTATTATTGCCTATTAAGTGTCTAATGTTATTTTTTGAGCCAGTAAAAAAATTATCTAAACAGATGACGTCATTGCCTTCTTTCAAAAGCCTATCTGACAAATGAGAACCAATAAATCCTGCGCCCCCAGTAACAAGTATCCTTTTCATAAAAACCTCTTTTTATTTTATTTTACAATTATCTCAAAATCTCGACAAAAAATAAACACAAATTAATCTTTTTATATTTTTCGTGTTTTTTTTTGTAACAATAATTTAATAATAGTTTTTTTTATAGCATCAAAATTTAATTTTAAGGTTTAAGTCAGTGTGTTAGGAAAAGAGAGAGTTTTATTATGAGTATTGGACCATTTTCAGAATTTTCTAGTGTAAAAAAACAACAAACTGCTTCAAAAAGAATTGAAGAGAAGCCTGTAACAAAAAAAGAAAAAGCAATAAATGCTTTAAAATCAGTTGCACCTATTGTTCTTCCTCTTGCTGCAATTCCCGTAACAGCATTAATTACTTATAAAATTTCTGCAAAAAATGTTAGTTCCTTAAAAGGTCAAATTTCTGATTTATCTGCGGAGGTTTCAAAACTTAAAGAATTAACTGAAACACAAGCAGATAAACTTACAAAGAATATAAAAAATAATAAGAAAAATATGACACAATTGTGGTCTGCGGTTATTGGCATTGCGGGACTTGGCGGTGCTTATAAGGCTGGAAAATTATCTGATGATGATAAAAAAGAAATATCAGGTAAAGCAGAAGGAAAAGTTAATGAAGCATTCACAAAGGCAAGTCAAGCGCTTTCTTCAACAGTAAATAGTTTAAACAGAAAATACACTAAAAACCTAAATGGTATTGTTCTTTTAAATACATCTGATCAATTAAATGTAAATATGGATGCATATAAGAAGGCAATTAAAACAATTGAAACTGCTGCACCACAAAGACTATATTCTGAGCCTAATGTAAAACCAATAGATAATCCTAACCCAACATTATGGTCTGTTACATCTGAATTTGCTCCAGTTAAAGAGGGTGGTTTAGGCTCTGTTCCAGTTGAATTACAAAATAATATGACAAAACTTGGCGTAGATGTTCCAACATTTATTCCTATGTATCAACAACGTGGACTTGCTACTTTGCGTAATGAAAATGGAAAATATATTTATACTTATAAAGGTAGAGAGTTTCCTGTTGAAAAAGCGGCATCGTTTAAGTTAGACACATACCAAGATGGCAAATCTAAAACAGAAGATGTTGAAATATTTATAACTTCTCTTGGTAAAGAAGAAAATGGTATGGATAAAAAATTAATATTCATCAAAAATGATACTTATTTCAATGGTACAATTTATAATACTAACGAAAAAACTGAAGAACCAGAAAAATTCGCATTTTTCTCAAAGGCAGTTTATGAATTTGCAAAAGCAAAAGAAGATAAAAGTAGCATAAAAGGATTAGAAATTACTAATAATCAAGCATTTGATTCAATTAAAGCACCTGATGGATTGATATTAAATGACTGGCAGGCTTCGCCGATTGCTGCACTTGCACGATATAAAGCACCATTAGAAAGTGCATACAAGCAACTTTCTCCAGATGCTGCAAAAAAATTGTCTGAAATGAGAATTATTACTATTGGTCATAATGCAATGTATCAAGGTTCAACACAAAATAATAATGATGATATGCAAAGATATACTGCAACATCAAATATTTTAAATACATTATTTGACAATTATGCTTATGACATCGTTGCTCACGCTGAAACGGGTGCTTCAAAAACTGATTTTTCTGATGAAGGACTAATAAATCTAGATAATGTATTAATTTTAAATAGTCATGATTCTAAAAATAATCACACTAACTTGTTAAATATGGGTATTTGTTTAAGTGATTATTTCCATCCTGTCTCAGAAAATTATGCTAAAGAAATAATTTCTGATGAACATCCAGAACTTGCTCATGAACTAAGATGGGCATTAACACAAAGAGATAAATCTAATTCTTTGGTTGGTATTATTAATGGTAATGATTTTGCAAACTTAAATATTGAAGCAAAAAGAGATACAATGGCAAAATTAACGGGTTTTGAAAGCAAAACTTATAACAAAAAATCAACAACAAAAGAAATTATGCAAGCAAGAGCATACAACAAACGTAGTTTATACAATGAGTTTATGCTTCCATTTACAATGCAAAATGCTGAAAAACCATCTGAAAAAGTAAAAAAAGTAAAAGATATTACAACAAGATTTGAGTTCGTTGATCCAACTGGAAAAATGGTACTTCCTCAATTGACAAATGAAGAACTTGCTCAAACTCCAATTTTGTCGTCAGCAGGAAGATTGGTTTCTCAAAAAGGCGTGAAAATGATGTGTGATTCTATAAAAATGCTATATGAAAACTGGGATGTAGATTTTCCAGGAAAGCCAAAACCAATATTCTATATTGCTGGTCAAGATGGTGAGGGTGGAAAACAAAGAGCATTTATCGAACAATTAAAGAAAGAATTGCCACAAGAAGATTCAGATAGAGTTATCTTTGGACATGGTTTTGCTCCAATGCAAAGTGTTATGGCTTCATCAGATTTCTTTATGCTTCCGAGTTTATTTGAACCATGCGGTTTGACACAAGGTGAGTCTTTTGCTTTAGCAACACCAGTTATTGGCAGTGCCGTCGGTGGTATTGTTGATACTGTTAACAGAAATGGTAAAAAGAATGGTGTTCTTACTGATCAAACAAAACCACTTGACTCTGAAAACTTCTATGAAGCAATGAAAGAAGGTTTGAGCATATTCTTTGATGAACCTGAAAAATATCAATCAATGGTTAGAGATGCTATAGATGAAGACTTCAGTTGGATACAAAAAGGCAAACAAGGTCCTGTATATGACTATCTTGATAGAATAGGTATAAAAAGAGAAAGTCTTCCAGACGTAGTTTAACATAGTTTGCAAACAGACATATTAAGGCTATTATATTATTATTAGGAGATAGTTTTAATATGTCTGTAAATTACAAAGAATTATTTGATCAAGCTTTTAAATTACATAATCAAGGTAATCTTATTGAAGCAGAAAAATTATATAATATTTTGCTTCAAATGTCGCCTGAGGATTTTAGTGTATTAAATTTGTATGGACTGTTGTGTATTGCAAAAAAAGATACAAAAAAAGCAATTTCATTGTTGTCTAAGGCTGTTGTGTTATCAAAAGCTCCTGCTGTAATTAATAATTTAGCAAAGGCACATCTTTCATCTCAACAATATGAAAAAGCAATTAAACTTTTTGAACAAGCAATAAAATTAAATCCTAAAGATGATGATTATTATTATTCAATGGCAATTGCCTGTAAAAAAGCAAATAAACTTGAAAAAGCGGCAGATTGTTATAAAAAGGCTCTGAATATAAACCCTGATAATTACAATGCTTGCTACAATTTGGTAGTAATTTATCGAGATTTAAAGATGTATAAAGAAGCAATTCAAATTGCCAATAAATGTATCTACTTGAAGCCGGATACAGAAGAAGTGTATTCTTTATTATCTTATTTGTATGAGTGTGTTAATGATTTACCATCAGCAATAAAGTCATTAGAAAAAGCAATCCAAATTACTCCAAGCCAGTATTTATTTGTTTATAATTTAGCAGTTTTATATTCAAAGATTGGTGATTTCTCAAATTCTATTTTGAATTATAAAAAGGTTTTATTACTTAAACCAGATAGTGTTGCTGCTTTAGTTAATTTATCTACTTTATATAGAAAAAGAGATCCAAATCTTGCTTTAAGTTATATTCTTGAAGCAAGAAAACTTGCCCCAAAAGCTAAAAATGTTGTTTTGAATCTTGCACAGATTTATAAGGACTTAGCAAAAAACAAAGAAAGTATTGAAGTGCTCAATGAATTTATTGAAGCAAATCCAAAATCTCATGATGCATATTCTGTTCTTGCCATGAACTATATGGATATTGGTGAGTATAAAGTGGCATTGGACAACTATGAAAAAGCCGTATCTCTTTCACCAGAAAATCCATCCTATTTGCATGGCAAAGCAGTTGCTCTAAAGTATTTAGGAAAAACAAATGAGTTCATGAAATTAATGCAATATGTGCTAAGTAAAGATACCAAAACGCCAGAAGTTAGTATTACTATGGGTATGGCATATCTTGCGGAAAAAAATTTTGAAAAAGGTATGCCTTTATATAGGATAAGAAACATTCAAACAAATTTTGATAGGATGTTTGGTAGTAGAGCTTGGAAGCCATTTGAAGATATTTCTGGAAAAAATGTAGTTTTATATTCTAATTGTGGTCTTGGTGATACTATCATGTATGCAAGATATTTTAAATTGGTACAGAAAAAAGCAAAGAATGTTGTATTACAGACTGATGCTGGATTAGTTCAAATCTTAAAAAACAATTTTAAGGATATAGTAGTTTTTGATAAGAGTGCAGTGGGAATAAAAGGGTTTGATGTCGCTATCCCCGTTATGGATATTCCTTATGTTTTAGGAATGGATTTTTCCAAAATTCCTTTATCAAAAGGATATATAAAAGCAGATAAAACCATTGTTAAAAACTTATCAAAAACAGATATG
The DNA here is from genome assembly GCA_017403285.1 of bacterium. Classification (GTDB taxonomy): domain Bacteria; phylum Cyanobacteriota; class Vampirovibrionia; order Gastranaerophilales; family Gastranaerophilaceae; genus Avigastranaerophilus. Next base: position 1,112 of record JAFQOI010000028.1, on the reverse strand, counting down.
TTTAATACAAAACTCAAAAAAGTTGGGCTGTTTTTACAAGGTAACAAAAGAATTTTAAAAAATCGTTCTTTGCCTTTAGATTTAATTAAACCAATATTGAAAAATAAAAATGTTAAATTCTTCTCACTTCAAATTGGTGCAGACTACATTAAGAATGAAAATATTGTTGATTTGCGTCCGTATATAAATGATTATAATGATACTGCTGCATTATTAGCTAATATGGACATAGTTGTTACTATTGATTCGTCTATTGCGCATATGGCAGGTGCAATGGGAATTCAAACATATTTAGTTCTTCCTTTTACTCCTGAATGGCGCTGGTTTAATGATGATAAAACAACACCTTGGTATGATAGTGTAAAAATATACAAACAAACTGAAATTGGGGATTGGAAATCTGTAATTTCAAGAATTAATAAAGACTTGAAAAAATTATGATTAAAAATGAAGAACTTATTTTAAAAGTTGAAAAAATGGTTAACGAAGGCAAAGGACTGGCTAGAGTTGATGGTTTTCCTGTATTTATTCAAGATGCTGTAGTTGGAGATGTATTAAAAGTTAAAGTAACTAATAGCAATAAGCACTTTGCTTTTGCCCAAATCACTGATATTGTTCAAAACTCTGAAAAACGAGTAAAACCATTGTGCTCTATGTTTAATGTTTGTGGAAGTTGTGATTGGCAACACATTGATTATAATGAGCAATTAGTTCAGAAAAAAAATATTGTTCAAGAAACCATTAAGAATATAACCGGAAAAGATATATACATAAATGATACAATTGCTGCGCCCAAAACGAAAGAATATCGTTGTAAGGTTCAATATCCAGTTTCTCAAAAAAAATCTGGTCGTTTGATTTCTGGTTATTATAAAAAATCATCTCATGAACTTGTTAATATAAAATATTGTCCTATGCATGATTCTATTCTCAGTGAAATTATGGAGTATATAAAAGAAAGTGCACAAAAACTTAATATATCTGGTTATAACGAAAAATTTCACTCTGGTACAATTCGTCATGTTGTATTAAGGCAGGCTTCTTTTGATAAAAAAATTCTAGTGATTTTAGTATTGAATTCTAATAAAATTGACGAAAAAGTTAAAAAACTT